>CAYVTN010000230.1:3028-5204 GCA_964454395.1 uncultured bacterium
AGAGAGCCTGTACCTCTTTGGGGCAGGAATGGATATAGTTTTCAACCGCAGCCACATTCTTTTCCACGTTTGCCACTGTTCCTCCCCCCCTCTGCTGCATCATCCCATGTCGCAAGAAATGCCTCAGCAAAACGGTTATTTCAATTTCGCCAGCTTTTGATCATAATCCACCACGATGGTTTTCTTTCCCGTGGCCACAACCTCGTGCCCTTCCGCCTTTAGAGTCTGTATACGGATTATCTATGTTTTTTCGTAGATAATCCGGATTTACAGAATCTTATCCAGCTTTGCTGGGTTAGGAACATTGTTTGTGTGTCCACGCCCCCGGGATATTTGGGGTTCACTTCTCCGCCGCTTTTCAAGACACGCCAATAGGGCGGAATCCTGGTTTTGCCTTTGGCGCGGTTTTCCTCGGCCAAATGCGCGGTGATATTGGAAAATATGCCGGTGGTCATCGGGCAGGCCATGGTGGCATGGTGCTTTTTCGCCAGCAATTGGCGCAACTCGTTGATGGTGGTCAATTTCCCTTTGGGCACCTTTCTCATCAGCCCTTCGATCTCTCTGGGAGACGGAATGACACAGGTGCCCGTGCCCCAAGTCTTTCTCAGCTTGCCCTCGATTGCAACCACCTGCGGCGTATTCTGACAGGCCCGCTCAAATTTTTCCGCCCAACGCTTTGTTTTGACCGCCATTTGACAACCTCCCCGCCACGCCCGGCCCATTTACCTTCACTCCTGGAATTTGAATTGTCAATTTGTTTTGTTGTCATTGTGCTGCGGAAATGGCGGTGCGTGAACCAGTGGGCAACGCCTTTTCGCGACATTGTAAAAAAGGCATATTAGTTTTTTGCATAGCACTACAAATTACTTGACAGTAAATTGTAGTATTATACAATTTACTTATGACCCTGATTCCCCGTTACTTAACCCAACCCATCCTTCAGGACCTGCCGGAGAAAATGGTTTTTATCGGCGGCCCGCGCCAGGTAGGTAAAACCACTCTGGCCAGGGATGCCATCGCCTCCGGCATCTCCCATGCGTACTTCAACTGGGATAAGCCCTCCCTGCGGGTGGCGGCCCTTCGCGGCGAATGGCCCGGCGAAGCAAAGCTGATCGTCCTGGATGAATTGCATAAATATCGGAAATGGAAAACCTGGCTGAAAGGAGAATGGGACACCCGCCGCCCGGGACTCGAGTTTCTCATCACCGGCAGCGCCCATTTGAACCTGTACCGCCGGGGAGGCGACTCCCTCCAGGGACGCTATCATTACTACACCCTTCATCCTTTTTCCCTCGCCGAGATTATGAACCTTGATTTCACCGTTCCGGTTGGCGAAGAACTGCGTTTTTTTAACGGGAAAGCGGCGGGGGATTTCACCACCTTGTTTCATTGCGGCGGTTTTCCGGAACCCTACCTGCGTCAGGAGGAACGGTTTCTCCGCCGGTGGCGGCAAGAACGGTTCGAAAGATTTTTCCAAGAGGACATCCGGGAATTAACCCTACTGCATGACCTGACCACGCTGGCCGTGTTGGCGGATTTGCTTCCGGAACGCGCATCATCCATTCTGTCCGTGAATGCACTTGCCGAAGATCTGCAGGTTAATTTCCGCACGGTTGCCAACTGGCTGAATATTTTTGAGCAATTCTACTACTGCTTCACTCTCGGTTCCTACCAGACGAAAAAGGTCGCTTCGGTTAAAAAAGCCAAAAAAATCTATCTTTGGGACTGGACGCAAATCGCCGACGAAGACAAGCGGTTGGAAAACATGGTGGCCGCGCATTTGCTGAAGCTGACGGACTACCTGCATGAGAGGGAAGGCTATGATATCCGTCTGCACTATCTCCGCAATCAACAAGGAAAGGAAGTGGATTTTTTAGTCACCGTTAATTCCAAACCCTGGTTTGCAGTGGAAGTCAAGGCGTCGGATACCGGGATTTCCAAAGAGCTGACAGCCTTCAGGGAAAAATTGGACATTCCCTTTGCCTACCAGGTGGTCAAAAATACCAGCCGGGATTTTATTAAGCAGAAAGTAAGGGTCATTCCAGCCGCGACATTTTTAACAGGATTGGTTTGATAACCCGGGCATTGATCGCCTGCCCGGTCAATCGTTTATCCTCCCTTCCCTGCCGCATCATCCTGCCGCGGACCAACCGTGGCTGGCACTGGGTTTCCACTG
>CAYVTN010000231.1:0-5198 GCA_964454395.1 uncultured bacterium
TCCCGACCGGAATAGATACAATATCATCTGGGACGCCTCAGGCGCCGAACGCAGCAGCCCCGGCGGAGCCCAAAGCAGTCAATCCCATGGAAGCCTATGAAGTTAAAGCCATTGATGAGAAAAAGGAAAAGACCCAAAAGAAGAAAGAACAGGACAAGGATGTTTCACCTTATGATTTGTCAGCCTTCATGGGCAATTTGGGGCAAGATTCGGGAAAAACGTCCATGCAGGTCCCGGGCGCCAGTGAAGATCTGGATGAACTGCTGAAAGACATCGAAAACATTAATGGCCAGTTGGACAGTTAAGGCCATTCAAGGACGGGTGGCGGGTTCCGACACCAGGGGCAGGACCCGGATCCATCCATCCTGCTCCTGTCCAAAAGACAGGCCCCATGCTCGGGACAGGGTTTTAAGATCAGTCAGTAATGCTTGCCGATGGCTGTCACCCATGGGGGTGGGCATAAAGGCTGTGGCCTGATTATCCACATTAAGGGGAAGTATCCAGGCTGTAAAATGATCCCATGGTTCACTCCATATGATTTTTACCAAGGCGCTGTCCACCGCACGCTTGCTGCGGCCGCCTCCAAAAGCCAGATTACCCAAGGAATATAAAATCAATTTGTTTTTGTAAAACTCCAGCCCTTGCAAAACATGAGGATGAGTGCCAATGACCACGTCCGCCCCGGCATCGATGCTGGCATGAGCAAACTGCCGTTGGTAACCTTTGGGATAACGTTTTAATTCACTGCCCCAATGGTAGGACACAATCACCAGGTCCGCCCCGGCCGTGGCGGAATTAATATCCGCTTCAATGTCGGGGAGACGGGCGAACGCTGTGCCCGGCCGATGGGCGCCGGCCCAAAATTCTTCAGGATACGTCAGGGAATAAGAGAGCAAGGCCACGGTCGGGCCGTGAGGTATTTCAATGACCGCGGGCTTGCGGGCTTGGGTGCGGGTCAGGCCCGCGCCACTATAAGCAATACCGGCAGCGTCCAGGCTGGCCAAGGTGTCTTCCAGGGCCTGTACGCCATAATCCATGATATGGTTATTGGCCAGAGCGACGGCATTGATACCGGAGGCTTTCATACCGATGGCTGCTTTGGGATCAGCGCGAAAAGTAAATTTTTTATGAGTAAAGCGCTTGCCCCGGGTGGACAAGGGACATTCCAAATTGACCAGCCCCAGCTGGGCGGTATGAAAATAAGGGGCAATATGCCGATAAGGATAGGCCGGGCCGTTTTTTTTCAGATAGGCCTGCAAAAAGGCGCCTGGCAGCACATCACCACCTGCCACCAGGGTCAGGCCCTTGGCCTCCGCCACGGGTGTGGCTGCGGGCGTGACCGTGGAAGTGGGTGCGGCCGCGGGCAATGAAGATTTAACGGCCGGAGCGGAGGCACAGGCACTAAGCACGGTCAGGCCCAGAAATCCCAAGACAGCAAGTTTAAAAAATAAGATCATGTTTTTCATGGGCCTATTGTATAGAGTCTCCGAGGAAATGGTCAACGGCTATTTGGCGCATCTTCATTCGGAAGACCGTAGCGCATTGACGATGGTTCCGGCCAATGATAAAATACGGGCCGGTTAAGAGGGGGCTCGGGAGCCTGCGTCACTAGTTTCTGTGCGGAAGCGGGTTGTGATCTTACCCTTGCAAAGGGTTTAGTTAAAATGGCCTTTCCGCAACAGGAACTAACCAAATGCTCAGGCGCCTGATGTGCGTGCTGTCGTTGGCGCGTGCAAGGGCACGGCAAGCCGTGCCCGGGATTGCGTTTATACCGGGAAGGTTATAATGTGGAAAGGATCGATGGTGATCGCGGCAGGTCTGCTTTGGCTGGGGGTTCCCTCCGGTGCGCTGGCCGTACTTTCCCCCTCAAGCAGTGACCAGGAACTATTGAGCCAGGACCAGCAGCCCTCAACACCCAGCGCAGAAGATGAAGCTTCCGCCCAGGAACATTATGACCAAGGCAAAACCCTGCTCTTCAAACAGGCCTATGATGATGCCATAAAAGAATTTTTACTGGCGCTGAACCTGCATCCCCAGTGGGAAAAAGCCAGGCGGGCCTTGTCCTGGGCACGCAAGGATAAAAAGCGGCAGGAAGCGGAAACGTCGGGCCGGGCCGGCAGTCTGGAAGAAGTGGTGCAAAAAGCCCAGGCCCTTTTTCAGCAGGGACAAGCGTTTGAACAAGAGGGCAATCCCATCGAAGCAACCGTCAAATACAAGGCTGCACTTAAAATCATTCCCGGTTATCCTGAAGCCTTGGCTGCATTGGGCCGCATTCAATCGGCCAACCAGGCCGGCCTGACCATTACCACTTTGCCCGCCGGCGCCGACAACCGCACCAAGGCGCCCAGCGGCCGGCTGGGCACTTCATCGGCCCCGCTGCCACTGACCTCCAGAATCCAAGCCGACGCCAAGATCCGGTCCCGGCGTCATGGCAACACCTCGGTGCAGGACGCCATCCGAAAACATTATCTGGCGGGCATGCAAGCCTACAATAGCGGCGAATGGTCGGCCGCTATCTCCGAATTTGAATTGATCCTGGAGTTTATGCCCAGCTACAGCAAAGCCCTGTTTTATTTAAATCAAGCTAAAAAAAAGCGGCAACAGGAAATTGTCCAAACCAAGGCCAAAGCCAAAAAAGCCCGGGCTCAGGGTGACACGGTGGCGGAAATGAAAGCCTTGCGCGATATGGTGGCCATGGATCCGGCCAACAGCGACATTCAGGCGGCCTGGGCCAGAGTCAAAAAAGACAAGCGCGGCGTGGTGGAGGAATTGTACCGCCGGGGCATCAATGCCTATGCCATGGGCCGTTATCAGGAAGCGTTGCAAATTTGGGATTTGCTGCTCGATATAGATCCCCATCACAAGAAGGCCATGGAATCCATTAAAAAGGTCCGGGAAAAACTGGAACTGATTAAAGATTAAGCCGGCAAAGGTGGAATAAAAGTAATAAAATTCAACTCGTATCCATTACCCTGCGGCTTGCCGCAGGGTAATGGAATGCAACGATCTTGCTGATACGGAATCCCGGCCCGATGGCGCCCCGGAAAATAAAAGCAATGAAGGCTTTAAAAGCCGCCGACTCAATCCCGCAGGAGCAAGGCATGAATAGAAACCTACAGCAATTAAACGACCGCATTAAATTTGAAAGTCTTTTCCTCAAAGACATCATTAAGGAAATCAACAAAGTCATTGTCGGCCAGGAGATGATGATCGAGCGCATGCTTATCGGCCTGTTGGCGGACGGCCACATTCTGGTGGAAGGCGTGCCGGGACTGGCCAAAACCCTGACGGTCAAAACCCTGGCGAAAACCATCTCCACCAGTTTTCAACGCATCCAATTCACGCCGGATTTGCTGCCGGCCGATATTATCGGCACCTTGATTTTTGATCAAAAAAAACAGGAGTTTGTGCCCAAACAAGGTCCGGTATTCAGCAACCTGATCCTGGCCGATGAAATTAACCGTGCACCCGCCAAGGTGCAAAGCGCGCTATTGGAAGCCATGCAGGAACGGCAAGTTACCATCGGCGACCGAACCTATCAATTACCGTCACCTTTCTTAATTTTAGCTACCCAAAATCCTATTGAGCAGGAGGGTACCTATCCTTTGCCGGAAGCCCAAGTGGACCGTTTCATGCTCAAAATAAAAGTGAATTATCCCAGCATGGAAGAAGAACTGGACATCGTACGCCGCCATAGCGCCAAACAACAGCGCAAACTGGCGGCACGGGCCACCGTGGACAATATTTTTACGGCCCGGCAATTAATCGACGAGTGTTACATGGACGAAAAAATCGAACAATACATTGTTTCCCTGGTAATGGCCACGCGTCAGCCCGAGATGTTTAAACTTCACGATCTAAAAGCCCATATTCAATTCGGCGCGTCGCCGCGGGCCTCGTTGTATCTGGCCAAAGCCGCCCGGGCCCATGCCTTTATGCGGGAACGGGGCTATGTGGCTCCGGAAGACGTGCAGGCCGTGGCCATGGACGTGCTCCGCCATCGTGTGATTTTAACCTATGAAGCTGAAGCAGAGGATATCACGGCGGAAGAATTGGTCCAGCATATTTTGGAGAAAGTCGAGATACCTTAAGCCTCATGTCCCTTTCTCCGGCAGACCTT
This sequence comes from uncultured bacterium, assembly GCA_964454395.1. Lineage (GTDB taxonomy): Bacteria > Oederibacteriota > JAAXVQ01 > JAAXVQ01 > JAUVAV01 > CAVQBK01. The sequence goes on from CAYVTN010000231.1 coordinate 4,121, forward strand.
CTGAAAAAAGTCAAGAAACTGGAGATCGCCACCCGGGCCAGTGTGAACCAGGTTTTTTCCGGGGCTTACCACAGCATCTTCAAGGGCCAGGGCGTGGAGTTTGCCGAAGTACGGCCCTATCTGCGCGGTGATGACGTGCGTACCATTGACTGGAATGTCACGGCCCGCACGGGCAGCCTTTATGTCCGCCGTTATCGCGAAGAACGGGAGCTGACCATGATGCTGGTAGTGGATGTTTCGGCTTCCGTGGATTTTGGTTCACGCCGGCAGCGCAAAGCCGACTTGGCGGCCGAAGCCGCGGCCCTGCTGGCCTTCTCCGCGGAAAAGAACAGTGACCGCGTGGGCCTGCTGCTTTTTTCCGACCGGGTGGAGCGCTTTGTGCCTCCCAAAAAAGGCCGGCCTCATGCGCTACGCTTGATCACGGAAATTCTCAATTACCGCGCCCAATCACACGGCACTGATTTGAACAGCGCCCTTGCCTTTTTGGCCAAAGCCCTCAAGCGCAAAAGCATTGTATTTGTACTCTCTGATTTTTATGCCCATGACTTTACCACCGCGCTCACCATTGCCCGGCGTAAACATGACTGCGTGGCCCTTATATTGAATGATGAACGTGATTTCTCACTGCCTCCCGTAGGTTGGCTGGGGCTGAGCGATCCGGAAAGCGGGGACAGCATAGAAATCGATACCACCAATCCCCGTCTGGCCAAAGAATATACCCGTTTTGCCAAGGCCCGGGCCAGAGCCCGCTTGGCCTATTTTGCTTCTCAGCAGGTGGATGCCGTGGACCTTTACACCCATTGCTCCACCGTCAAGCCGCTGATGACGTTTTTTAAACAACGGCAGAAAAAGATCACCCTGTAACGCCGCCATGGCATGGTCAGCCGGCTTCGCCTTTGTAGCATCAGCCCCGGCCAACTTCAGCCGGTCTCGTGACCCTGTGGTGAGCCCGAAAAAGCTGCCGAAGGCGTCCCTTGCACATAATATCCCAACCGGTCGGGGCTGCCGAAGGCGTCCCTTGCACATAATATCCCAACCGGTGGGGGCAGCCGAAGGCGTCCCTTGCACATAATATCCC
>CAYVTN010000232.1:0-5138 GCA_964454395.1 uncultured bacterium
AATTAAAAAAATGACGATAATAAATATTTCCAGAATAATTTCGATAAGCCTGACAAACTCTATAATCCCATGTGTTCTGCCCACGATTTCTTCTGAATTTATTAATTTTAGTCCATATTTTTTACTCAGTTGCCTTAGCTGGTTTTTATATTCTCCCTTGCTGTCCCATATTTCCACATCTGTACAGTCCTCGGAATTTAACCCCAAGGCAGAGGCAAGGTAAGAAGAATTAACCAGATAATATTTATAGTAAAAAACATTATTTTTAAATGAATCTTTCAATTTAAACAGGCCGGAAAGTTGGAATGAAAAGGGAATCTTATTTCCTGAAATATCCCGTAAAAAAAAGATGATTTTACTGCCGATCTTCGGACCTTTACCTTTGCCATAATCAAAATCATAAGCAACCAAGCCATTTTTATCGCGGGGGATAAACTCTCCCTTAACCATTTTAATATTGGAAAGATATTTTTGTTCCCGCGCAAAGTCCATGCCTATTAAATTAGTAATGCCTCCAAATTGATTTTTATTAGTATCATAATACACAGCGCCTACCCGGATTCTTTTGGTATAGGGTATGCTCTTACTATTTAAATACTCTATAATTTTTTTATTGATAAACTTCCCGCTAAGCACTGGATTAAAAAAGTCATAATCATCACCCAATTTTTGAAACGACGTTATATAATAATCGCCGGTAATGGTCTTAGAATAGTAGGCTTTCCAATTATTTCTGACATTATTTTCAAATGAGGATGCAATAAAATATAGAAAACAGCCAAGCATAATGGCTAAAATCATTAATATATTTTTGGCTTTGTGACGATAAAGGTTACGCACCGCCATATTAAAAATTATGTTTTTGTTCACTTCGTACTACTCCCTTTAGGGTTGTACATAACTCATTTCGAGCCTCTATATAGGTTTGACAGGTGAGGTTAAAAATTATTTCATTTTTTTAATTTATTTTGCCGATCAACCTGTTGATTATTTTAGGCGATCTGGGGCTGGTAGGAGGAACTATTCGGCCACGAGAAGTACAACGAGCTGATCCAATAGGTCCGCCACCGCTTCTTTCAAGTTCATGATAGAGGACGCCCATGTGATGAAGAAGCCGTGGATTTTCAATCGCGTGCATCTGGTCCACCGTAAAGTCTGATAAAACTTCTCTCCCGGCTCCGACGCTTTTCCGGGCGATCATTAGTGATGCGTTTTCAGGAAGGCATGCATGCGCTCGGCCACGAATTCGTACTCATTATCCATGGTGATCACGTGATAGGAGTTTTGCAGACGGTGCCGTTCAATCACCCTAGAACCGGTCCAGCGCACCAGATCATCCATGCAGCTGGGCGGCACCACGTGGTCAATGCGGGACTGCATGGTGAGCAAAGGCGCGGTGACCTGTTTCAACTCGGCCCGCACCACGGCCATGACCTCAAGTAAATCCTGGATATTCTTCAAATGATAACGTTCATAACTTTCTTCCCGGAAGCGGCTGCCTTTGATGTCATTACCGATGGCCATGCGCCAGGGCGCCACCAGCTTGAATAAAGGAATGAGCACCGTACGCCAATCCTTCAAATACAAAGCCGGTGACAGGGCCACCACCGCGGGCACCCGGCGTTGGGCCGCCACATGCAAGGCCAAGGCACCTCCCATGGAAAGGCCGGCCACGGCCGGATGGGGATAACGCGCTGCCAGTTGATCGTAAGCGTCCAGAGCGGCCTGCAGCCACTGCTGCGCCGAGGTGGCGGCCATGGCCTCCGGCGTATCGCCGTGGCCCGGCAATAACGGGATGCTGATGGTCCAGCCCTTTTGGGCCAGGATTTCGGCCGCGGGCATGAGCGAGGAAGGCGTGCTGGTAAATCCATGGAGAAACAAAAAAGCCTGTTTTCCTTTTTCCAAGAAAACAGGCTTGCTGTTCAAAGAAGACAGTTGAGCCATGACAGCCACCTCCTACACTTTTGACTGGTGAGTGGCAGGGGCACGGCATGCCGTGCCCCTAGGCCAGACAAGATACACACCAAAAAGGCAAATCAATATCTGTCTAGAGGCTCAAAATTTTTAGCCCCTTCTTTGCGAAAGCTCTTTTATTCCGCCGTGGCCAGTTCAAGTTCTGGCCCCCCGGAAACCGTTTATTTTCTCTTAAGGGCATCAAACAATTGCATCAGGCTGTTACCGCCGCCTTTTTCCAATGCTTGACGGTCATAAGAAGCCAGCAGCCGGCCTTGGTTGTCCACCAATTGCAATCCTTCACAGTCCTTGAATTCATAGCGCCGATAGACTTTTTTAGCCGTGTCGAGAATCACGTTCTTGAAATTATCACGCAATGCCTTAGTCCCCATGGTTTCGAAAGGCGGCGCACCGGGCAGGAACATTAGTTGCAGCCTCAGTACGCCGGCATCAGGATATTGGTTCCCCAAATCAGGGACCGGAACATAGCGGCCGGTTATATCGGCAAGACTAAAAAGCCGTTTGATGATAAGATTGACCGTCATCTGCAGCTTTACCCGATCCACGATCTGCTGGACGAGAAAATCCTTAAGCCGGATATCCTTAAGGGGATACGCCGGCGGGATGCCGGCCGTGACCGGAGGTATAAAACGGGTTTGGATCAGCATGCGCTGAAAATAATCATTGCGGGAAATGTCGTCGGTGATCAAGCGCCGGATATCCTTAACATAACGCACAAAGGATACTTCCACGCGGGAGACGGGATCGAGAATGGAGACCACAAAGAAGTCATACTGGAAGGCCGAGGACAACGTTACCCGGGTGGCGGTAAGCATCACGTTTTCAATCTTGCCATAAGCCCGGTCGGACAGGCTCACATCATCCATAATGGCATGAGGCAGAACCATCATGGCTCCAATGGTGTGCCCCGCGCTTTTAACGGTCACATCCACCTTATACTCTTTTTCACAAATTGCCTTGATGGCCTGCTCCGAGCTGCCTTCGGGGTAGGTGTTCTTACACCCCGGCAGGATTCCTGAAAAAATAATGACAGCGAGCAGAAGCGCGTATTTGGGCATGCGGGCAATCAACTCTCATTTTTTCTGCTGCTGGAGGAGGCTTTTTTACGAACCCCGGCAGCTTTTTTAAGGGATTTGGCGCTGGATGCATTCCCGGCCACCAATTGTTTCTTTTCTCCTTCCCCGGGCAGGGGATGAGCCAGGCCATATTCTGCAAATATGGCATCTATTTGGTCATAATCCAGTTCATCTTTGGCCAGGAGTTCAGTGACGAAGTGATCCACGATTTTTGAGTGCGTCTTAAGAACCGCTTCCGTGTCCTGGAGACATTTTTTTAAAATCATCTCCGTTTCCGCATTGAGCCGTTGTTTCAGGGATTCCGATAATTGCGACTCGGGCATTAAGGTAAAATCCCCGATAAACCCATTGCTGCCCATCCCAACACGCCAAACCATGTTGTGGGCATGGAGCATGGCATTTTGAAAATCAGAGGACACCCCGGTGGAGGTGGTGCCGTATTTTAACTTTTCCGAAACATACCCTGCCAGGGCCACCTTAATGTTGGCCAGCAGGGCTTCCTTATCCTGAGTGTACAGTTCATTGCGCGGCGAGTGATGCACCACACCCAGGGCGCCGCCGCGTGAGATAATGGACGCCTTGAACACATCGTCCGTGGGATGCAGCAGGTAAAGCGTCACCAGGTGACCGGCCTCATGATAGGCCACCATCTCCCTCTCCCTGGGCACCATTTCCTTGCGATGTTCAATACCCAGTTCAATGCGTTCAATAGCCTTGGAAAGGTCCGTGTATTCTACCTGTTCCTTGCCCAGGCGCATGGCGATCAGGGCTGATTCCTTGATAATATTCTCAATCTCAGCCGGGCTCTTGCCTACTGATTTCCGGGCCAGGTAAGCCACGTCAACTTCCGGATCATGCTGCACTTTTGCCAAGTAATAACCGAAGAGCTCCTCGCGCTCTTTTAAATTGGGTTTCTCAATAAACAGTTTGCGGTCAAACCGGCCGGGCCGCATCAAGGCCTGGTCCAGAATACCTTCAGCGGCATTGGTGGCGCCGATGACAATCACATTTTCCGCCCGCGAACCCAGGCCATCCATTTCCACCAGCAGCTGGTTCTGGGTGCTGTTGGCCTCCTGGCCGCCTTCACTGGTGAAGGTACGGCCGCGGCCAATGACCTCAATTTCATCGATAAAAACAATACAGCTGCCTTCGGCATAGGCCAATTGCCGGGCCTGCTTGAATAATTTCCTTACCCTGGCGGCGCCCACGCCCACAAAGACTTCCACAAATTCTGATCCTGCTACTGGAATGAACGGTATCTTGGCTTCGGTGGCAATGGCCTTGGCCAGCATGGTTTTGCCGCAACCGGGAGGGCCCACCAGCATGACGCCCCGGAGGATTTTGCCGCCAATGGCCTTTAATTTAGCCCGGTCGCGGATCAACTGCACCACTTCCCAGGCTTCCTTCTTGGCCTGCTCCAGACCAATCACGTCGGAAAATTTGACATTTACGTAGGCTGATTTGACCTTTTTCTTTTTCATTTGGGAAAAGCCGCCGCGGAAAACGGTCATGTATAAATACACGAAAATCACGGCATTCAATCCCGCCATGAGCAGTTGCAAAGGCAAGGTGGCCAGGGTTAGATGGAGATAAAAGGACTCCAGCGAAGCCAGTCCCACGATGGTGAAAAAAACAAGCAGGACCACGGCGGTGATGATCACCAGCCTGACCCAATAATTCATGAACCAAACTTTAATACGCCTGTATAACATAACCTGCTCCCTTGTCATTCTTTGGTGGGAATGTTGGATTTACCTGAAGTGCCGTATCACTTGACCGCCATTGATGCTAATGACCCCGGCATTGGCGATAAGATCTTGAACGCCGGGGCTTCTTAGCCTTTCTGGAGAAAACCGGTGGTTCAGGCCTCTGTTTTATGGGTCAACACCACGATTTTAATCGCGCTTTTGCGTTCTCCGTCAAGCTCTAAATGCATAAACTCGGACCGAAAGGTTAATTCAATTTTATCATCAGCAAGGTAGGAGCGGGAAATGGTGATGGCTTTGACGGCTTGATTAACGCTTTGCGGCCCCATGGCAACAACTTCTATGTCCTTGCCTTCGCGAATATTGTTGGCGATGGCTCCGG
>CAYVTN010000233.1:0-5135 GCA_964454395.1 uncultured bacterium
TGGAGGTGTAGTAATGAACGTGAAAGGAATGAAACAAGCAGGGATTGCAGGATTATCATTGGCAGTGCTCTTGGCAGGGCAGATGTTACCGGCCCGGGCCAAAACCACCCATCCCAAGACGAGGTCTTTTACGGGAAGGATTGTCCAATACGACGGCCACGGCCCCTTGGTATTGGAAGGTGGCAAAAAAGGTCAAAAAACTTTTATGGTCAATGAAAAGACTAAAATCTGGACATCGGACGCCATCACCAGCGCTGATCTGGCCCAGGAGGCGATGGTCCGGGTAAAAGGCAAGGGCCAGCATCACCAAATTACCGTGGCCAAGTTGACGGTATTGGAGAATCACCCCTTCAAGACCACCAAGAAGGCCAAAAGCGGAGATGCCTATGGCGCACAGGCCAAATCCACTTCCATTACAGGCAAGATTGTCCAAACCTCGCCTTTAACGGTCATTAACCGCCATCAGCAAACCATTGAATTGAAACTCACAGATAAAACCGTCCTGGTCAAGGAAACAAAGGCAGGATTAAAGGATCTGACCAACAAGCATAAAGCCAAAGTCTTGTATCAGGAAGTGGACGGTCAAAACCTGGCCAAGAAAATTTATTTGTAAGGCCATCTCCATGGCAGCCCGCCGGGGTGGTGCCATGCGTGGATTTTGTAGGGGCGGGTTTGAAACCCGCCCCTATGCAGGAGGTTTGCAGGCAATCAAGCTTCCAACGGGTGTTGCAAGCGCTCGATGTTAAGCGCTTGGCCGGTTTCATCATCAATGGTGACCACCGCACCATTAAGCCGGCAATCCTTTTTGGCGGGTGTAAACCTGCTTGGCATCTGGGTGAGGAAGCGCCGAATGACGTCCTCTTTTTCAACGCCGATAATGGAATCGCGGCCGCCGGTCATGCCGGCATCGGTTAAGTAAGCCGTGCCCTTGGGCAAAATTTCTTCGTCAGCAGTCTGGACATGGGTATGGGTTCCAATAATCGCACTGACCTGGCCGTCAAGGAACCAGCCCAGGGCGCGTTTCTCGGAAGTAACTTCCGCGTGGAAATCCACCAGGATAACCGGTGTTTCCTTGCGAATCTCAGCTATAATTTGTTTGGCCAGGGGAAAAGGGTTGTCCAGGGAATGCATGAAGACACGGCCTTCCAAATTGATGATACCGATTTTGGGTTTGCCCAGTTGAGGTTCAAATAGGCCCCATCCCCGGCCGGGCACACCGGCAGGATAATTGGCCGGGCGCAACAGCCGTGATTCCTTGTCCATGCATTCCAGAATCGGTTTTTTATCCCAGATATGATTGCCTGAGGTGAGGACATCAATGCCGTACTGGTATAATTCAGCCATCACGTTGGGGGTTAATCCGAAGCCGGCAGCTCCGTTTTCTCCATTGGCAATGGTCAGATCGGGTTGATAAGTGACTTTGAGGCCAGGCAACAAGCGCCGGACCGTTTCCCGGCCCGGCGCTCCAATAATATCACCAATAAACAACAATTTCATCGAACAGTCAGCCTATTTGGCATATTCTACCGCCCGCGACTCGCGAATCACGGTGACTTTAATTTGTCCCGGGTATTCCAGTTCTTCCTCCACTTTTTTGGCAATATCCTTGGCCAGCAGGATGGCGTTATCATCGCTGATTTCCGTTTCTTTCACCAGGATTCTCAGTTCCCGGCCGGCCTGGATGGCATAAGCTTTTTCCACGCCGCCAAAGGACATGGAGATATCTTCCAGTTTTTTCAGGCGTTTGATGTAGGTTTCCACATTTTCACGCCTGGCGCCGGGACGGGAAGCGGAAATAGCGTCTGCAGCCTGAACCAAAACAGCTTCCAGACTTTGGAATTCCACTTCACCATGGTGGGCGGCAATACAATGCACCACTGAAGACGGTTCATTGTATTTGGTGGCCAAATCGGCGCCAATCGTGGCATGACCGCCTTCTATTTCGTGATCAACGGCTTTTCCCAAATCATGCAACAGCCCCGCACGGGCCGCAAGATTGACATCTGCTTTTAATTCAGAAGCCATGGCGGCCGCCAGGTGGGAAACTTCCACGGCATGCTGCAGCACATTTTGACCATAGCTGGTGCGGAAGCGGAGGCGGCCCAAAGTGCGGATGATTTCAGGATGGAGACCGGTGACGCCTGTGTCCAGCATGACCCTTTCACCGGATTCCTTGATCACTTGTTCCACTTCATGCTGGGCTTTGGTCACCACATCTTCAATGCGGGCAGGATGAATCCGGCCGTCGGCCAGCAATTTTTCCAGGGAAAGCCGTGCGATTTCACGGCGTACTGTGTCAAACCCGGAAATGATGACCGCTTCCGGGGTGTCGTCAACAATCAAATCCACGCCTGTGGCTTGTTCCAGGGCACGGATATTGCGGCCTTCGCGGCCGATAATCCGGCCTTTCATTTCATCGTTGGGCAGCTGGACCACGGAAATGGTATTTTCCACCGTGAAATCGGAGGCATTGCGCTGGATGGCCATGGTGATAATGCGTTTGGCCTTGCGGTCCGCATTTTCCTTGGCTTCTTCTTCAATGTTTTTAATCAGGCGGGCGCCGTCATGACGTGCTTCATTGGTCATGGTTTCAATCAGTAATTTTTTGGCATTATCAGCGGTCAATCCTGAAATTTTTTCCAATTTCTCTTTTTGTTCTTCAATCAGGGTCTCCAATTTGTTTTGCTTCAACCCCAGTTCATCTTTTTGTTTTTTCAGATTATCTTCGCGATTTTGCAATTCCTGATCCCGGCGGTCAAGACTGTCGATCCGGCGTTCCAGGGTTTCTTCCTTTTGCAATAATCTCTTTTCCAGGGCTTGCAGTTCCTGCCGGCGGGCTTTGCTTTGTTCTTCCAAATCAAGGCGTTCTTTATAGACCTTGTCTTTGGCTTCCATGATGGCTTCACGCCGTTTGGTTTCAATTTCTTTTTCAGCGTTCTGTAAAATGGTTTTGGCTTGCACTTCTGCGGAAGAGATTTTTTTGGATGCAAGTATTTTCTGAAGGAAAATGCCCGTTCCAATGCCTGCAACCAATGCGACAAAAGCGGATAATACAATTGTGACGATCACCTTAAAACCTCCTAAGGAGGCAGAAAGAAAGAACATCAGGTTGGATTAAAGACAAAACGGGTGAGAGGATCATACCAACATTATATTAATAATTATGACAATGATTCAAGTTCTGGAAAGAGTACTAAGCCTTATGAAACATTCACCCGAAAAGTTTAAACAAGCACCATCAGCTTGATTTTCTTAATTTCTGCCTATATATGAATATCCAATAAATTGGGATAAATCATTATATTCTCTTCTTTATTGTCATGTCAAGAAACAAAAACGACCCGCAGTGCCGTGTGAAGATCCTTGTCTGAACCTTTTAGTTCAGGTGGGCGCCAAAAGGCCGGAGTTGGATGTCCCAAAAGGTCGGGAATACGCTTACCGGCTGTACACGGCTCCCTAACGAATGGCATTGGTTCGGGAACTGGAGTCTTCATCACCAACACCGCAGGCAATAGGGATTATGGTTGGATTCTATGCAGCCTGTCAAGATGTTTTCTTTGGCTGTATTTATTAATGCCAAATGCCGTTAAACCATTATTGCCTCTAGATTTATTCGAGAGGATGTTCTATAATAATTTTTACAATATTTGCAAAAAAAGATGACAAAATTGCTATTTTAAAATAAGAACAGGAAAAACCATTTAGGATCGAAATATTGGCAATATTTAGAGGTCTTGATGCGAAATCAACTACTGATGATAACGATTATTGTCGCAGCTTGCCAAATCCCCTCGTTGCTAAATGCTGCAACTAATATTTATCGTTCGGTCGGTCCCAATAACATCATATCTCTCGATTCCGGAGGCAGCAACGGATTATCCATCGCAGGAACAACGGCTACTTTTAACAGCACTGTTTCTGCAATTGTGGGTATTGGCGATGCCATCCAATATGATTCCAATAATGATGGCAGCATTGACGCTATTGCGTTTATTGCCGGCCGCACATCATCTACTTCCTTTACTGTTCAAAATGAAACAGGAGGCACACCATCGGCCACGATCGTGGCTGATCAGGACTGGTCGATTTACCGCGCTTATACAGCTTTGGCCAACGTCAGCAGTGGAACCGAAAACCTTGGCATTGACCCCACGGTGGGCAACTTTGACTCTGCCAACCGTAATCTGGTGGCCAATGATGAACTCTTTATGGTTGCATGCTATGCCGATGGTTTGGATGCTCTCCCAGTTACATGGAATGGGTGGACTACAGACGCCACTCATTTTGTTTATATCCTCACCCCAAACAACACCAACCAAGTGGGCATCAGTCAACGCCACGCCGGTGTCTGGAATAACAGTGCCTATCGGCTGATTGTGGCCAATAGTACAGCCTTGACCGTACAGGATACAGACATGACAGTGGTGGGACTTCAAATCCGCCTCGCCTCGGTCAATGCCAATGACCAACGGGCTATTGATTACACCACCACCGCCTCTCACATGATAGTGGTGCGGACATGTCTCATGCAAGGGCGATCCACGTCCTATACTGGTCAATATGCCATGGCCAATACCGGCGGTAATACAGCGGCCATCGTGTCGGTAAACAACATTATTTATGATTTTACCGGATCAACCCAATCCGGCGGCTTTTTGATCGACAATACAAACGCCACAGCGATTATCTATAATAATACCCTCTATGGTTGTTATTATGGGATCGCACAAAGTGCCGGCACGGTGGTGGTAAAAAACACGCTAACCCAGAATTGTACTGACGGGTTCAGCGGTTCCTTTGACCCCGCTTCCGACTACAACCTGTCCGATCTTGCCGGTGATGCCCCCGGGAGCAATTCTCGAAATTTCACCCATGTTGATTTTATGAATGAGGGCTCGGATAACTTTCATCTGTCCTTTACCGATACAGGAGCCAGAAACGCCGGCGAAGATTTGAGCAGTGATGCCACCTATCCTTTCACGGATGATGTAGACGGCGAAACCAGAACCGGCACTTGGGATATGGGGGCCGACGAGGATTTGGTGCCCACGCCCACACCAACCGATACCCCGACCCACACGCCGACCTTCACTCACACCCCGACCCACACGCCGACCTTCACCCATACGCCGACG
>CAYVTN010000234.1:0-5128 GCA_964454395.1 uncultured bacterium
GGGAAACGCCAGGCGTACCATTGCATGTCACCGCTGTTTCCCAGCGCAAAAATGCCGTGGCTGACGAATACTTTAAAGCCTTGCATTATTTTGAAGGCATCAACGACTATACGGCCAAGAATTATAAATCAGCCCTGGTTGAATTCGAAACGGTATCCAAGTATGATCCCAATTATTTGGAATTACAGCTTTATATCAGTAAAACCAAGCAGATGATGAACGGCGGCGTGGCCTTGACGCCGGCGAATATGAAACTCTATTACCAGGGCATCGACTTGTACGTGGACGAGAAGTTTGAGGAAGCCATCGCAGTCTGGCAAAAAATATTAAAGACCGATCCCAATAACCTCCTGGTCCACCGTAATATCAATGAAGCCAAGGACCGCTTGGCCCGGTTAAAAGGGTCATCCGAACAGACCGAACCTTAATGCCGGGACCTGATCAAGGCAACTCTGGACAGGGAAGCAGGGCCTGACTTCCAGGCGGGACGGGAAAAAAGCAACACCATTAACATTTGAATGAGGCATCCATCTTGAAAAACCTTTTTAACAAACTCTTTCGGGGAAAAGTCCGAAAAGTATATGAAATCGAAGTCCCGGCCAGTGAGCAATATTTGGGGGATATCCGGGAATTTGTCACCCAGATTGCCGATGAAACCGGCTTTACCCAGCATGAGATCAATAATATTAAACTGGCCATTGATGAAGCCTGTTCCAACGTGGTGCGCCATGCCTATAAAGGCCTGGCGCCGGGCATGATCCAGTTGCTGGTGCAACGCCGTGACCGCGAATTGGAGATCGCCATTCGTGACCAGGGTAAAAGTTTTGAATGGAAAAAAGCGCGTACCCCTGATCTGAACCGCTATGTGGAAATCGGCAAAAAGGGCGGGCTGGGCATTTGGTTCATCCGAAAATTGATGGACGAAACCGAGTATACCAGCAACCGCCAGGGCAATACCTTAACCCTGGTGAAACGGTCCAAACAACCACGCCAAATGCCCCATCTGCCGGTGTCCGAAGCTGCCACCCTGCCCGCACCCACGACGGGAGGCGCCCCGGTTCCTCTGGGGCGGATGAGTGTACGCACCAAGTTTCTGACGTCGGTTACGGTTTCAGTAGGCGTGCTGGTGTTGATTATCTTTGCCTATATGTTTTCCACGCAGGCCAAAACCCTGCGCGCCGAAATCACGACCAATATCGAGGAAGCAACCAAACGTCTGGCTCAGGAAGCCAGGCTTTACCTTTTGAAACTGGATGATCTGCATATGGCCCGGCTGGTGAAAAACCTGGTGGGTACGGACCGTAAATTAAGCTATGCCTTTATTACGGATAATGACAATAAAATCTGGGCCCATTCGGTCACCCAGAACATGTTTAAAACTTATGATCCCCCAAAAAACTTTAAAGAACCGGCCAAAGACCAGGTTCTGCTCCAGGAAACGCATGACCAGGATGACCGGCTCATTTATGATGTGAGTTATCCCATTTACCTGGAAAACATGCGCCTGGGAACGGCTCATGTGGGCATCGGCGAAATCACTATTCAGAATGAAATCAAAACCGGACGGCGCGATGCCATTATCATTTTTCTCATCGCCCTGGCGCTTAGCACCTCGGGCGCCTATTTTCTGATGACCTTCCTGGTGGCGCCCATCCGTAAATTGACGGACGGCATGCTGGCGGTCAGCGACGGCCGGTTGAATCATCGTATCGTCATTGACAGCAATGATGAATTCGGCCAAATTGCCCGCGTATTTAATGACATGACCTACCGGTTTGAGCTGGCCCAGAAAAATCTTCTTGAGCAGGAAAGAATTCAGCAGGAAATGCAGGTGGCCCAGGAGATTCAGCATACCCTCCTGCCGCGGGAGACGCCCAAAATTCAAGGCTATGACCTGGCCAGCATGTACCGCAGCGCCAAGGAAGTGGGCGGTGATTATTTTGATTATGTGTGGGTCGATGAAAATGTGCTGGGCATCGCCATCGCCGACGTCTCGGGAAAAGGCATTCCGGGCTCTCTGGTCATGACCATGATTCGTACCGCCCTGCGCCTGGAAGCGCGCAGCAATTATTCCGCCACCGACGTGATGGATAAGGTCAACACTTTCGTGACCAGGGATATGAAAAAAGGCATGTTCGTGACCATGTTTTATATTGTTCTCGATTCCCGGCGAAGGGAAATCAATTTTTCCAGCGCCGGGCACAACCCCATGGTGCTTTACCGGGGGGATACGGATCAGGTTTACTTTCTTAAACCGCGAGGTTTTCCTCTTGGGATTGATCTGCCCAACCCCGATTTGTTCGGACGGTCCCTGACCCAGGAATCGGTCAAGCTGAAAAAAGGGGACCTCATGCTGCTCTACACCGACGGTATTACGGAAGCCATGAATCCGGAACGGGAACAATTCGGGGAAGAGCGGATGGTGACCTTCATTAAGGAAAACCACCGGCTTTCAGTCGAGGATTTTGTGGCCAAATTTGATGAGGCAATTACCGATTTCACCCGCGGCTACCCTCAAAATGACGACATCACTTTTGTGGCCATTAAAGAACAGATGATGGTGGAGGATGTCCAGTTTGAGATCCGGCGCAAGCTTTTCTATCTGGTGGAACGCCAGGGCGTGCCGGTCCGGACAGCCTGCAAGGCCGTGAATGTTTCACCCTCCACCTATTACCGGTTGAAGAAGATCAGGGATGAAAAAGGCGTCAAAGCCTTGCGCGCCCCCAGCGTCCGCAAGGATGAACAATTGCAGCAGGTTCCTTTGGAAGAACAGAAAAAAATACTTCATATTGTGGTCCATCATCCCGATTATGGAGTTACACGCATTGTGGACGAAATAAGGCAGGACAACAGCCAGAGCGAGGTTAATGAAAAAATGGTCTACCATGAATTGAAGCGGTTGCGGTTGACCACGCGGGAAGCCCGCGAAGCCTATGCTGCCAAGAAGAACGTTGACTAGGCCTCTTTTGCTGTGCTAACATTTTTCAGGCCGCTTCGTGATTTGGGGAGCAACTCTTACCAATCCATGTCAACGGGAAAGGGCGATACATAATGGAAGGTATTCAAATCAATGTTACCCAAACAGGAGCGGACCAGGATATTGTCCTGGTCAAGATCACGGGCTATATTGATACCACAACCTCAAGTGAATTGGAAAGGATCCTGCAGACCCTCCTGCGGGAACAGAAATTTAAAATCATCATAGATCTGAAAAGTGTGGATTACATCAGCTCGGCCGGCTGGGGTATTTTTATTTCTGAAATTAAAAATATCCGCCTGCAACACGGCGATCTCAAACTGGCCAATATGTCCGAAAGCGTTAATGAAGTCTACGAATTGTTGGAATTTTCGACCATCCTCACTTCTTCACCCACTATAGAAGAAGCGGTAAGTTTATTTGACGGCAGCGCCGGCCCGGTCGCAGCCAAAGGCAACAACAAAAGCAAAGCCGCAGCCTCGGCAGCCAAAGCCGCTCCGGCACCGCTGCGTGGCGGCGTCGGCAAACCTGCAACACCATCCCCTGCGCCGACCTCTGCTGTTCCTCCGGCTGCAGAAGCATCAATGCCGGTTGCGGAGCCTCCTGCTGCCGAAGCAGCGCCGGCCCGGACGGCAATGTTAATACCGTTGATCGACAGAATTAAAAGTGTGGTGCGGGCCCATCCCGACTGGGGCGCCTGGAGAATTAAAAACGAACTTAACCGCCTCCGGGGCAGACAACCCAAAGTCAGTTGGGGGGAAGTCAGATCGGAGCTCAAATACAGCAAACTAGCGTCTAAAAATGCCCGTTATCGCTTTGCCCGAGGGGCATAAACTGGAGGGACCGACAGTTGAGCGGATTTAGCCATACCACTACGATACATGGCAATGAACACGATTACATCATCCGGACCATGAATTTTGATGCCATCCGGAAGATTGTCGTTAATATCAATGATCGGGACCGCGTTCTCAATACCCAGGAACTTCCTTATGATGACAAGGTGAGCGCCGAGGAATTAAAAACGCTGGTCAAAGATGAACATGAACAACGGGTCAACACGCTCCAGGAATTAATGAAAATTTCCGCTAAATTGCAGAGTAAACCGGAAGCGGATTCGAACCACAAATTGGGCCAGGTTTTTCTTAACAACGGCATGGGCAGGGAAGCCATTGCCGAACTCAAACGTGCGTTGAATTTGCAATCCGATCATGTCCCCGTGATGAACCATCTGGGTCAGGCTTACATGCTGGAAAGTCAGTTTGATGAAGCCTTGGAAGTTTATCAAAAGGCTGTCTCTTTGAAACCGGATTATCCCGACGTGCGCAATAACTTCGGCGTTGCCTTAATGAATAAAGAATCCTTTGCAGAAGCATTGCAGGAGTTTGAGAAAGCCATTGAGATCAATCCCAAATACGCCATTGCCCATTTTAATCTGGCACATTGTCTGGTAAGCCGGGCCGGCGCCCAGGGTGGTGCCGACGAAGGCATCAAGCAGCAGATCAACGACCATCTCGGTCAGGCAGTGGAGTACAATGTTTACTTGAACAATGAATATTTTAAAGTGGCCCGGACCTATCTGGCCAAAGGGCAATATAACGAGACCAAACAAGCCTTGCAGGAGACTAAAAGCGCGGTTCTCTTCCAGAATGGCACGGAAATTTATTATGAGTTTTACCTGCGCTTAAAATACGGGGATGAAGGCGTGGATCGGAAATCCACGGAAAAATACATCGGTAGATTGGAAAATATCCTGGAAAAAAATCCCCATTACGTGGACATTCACAACGATCTGGGGGTGGCTTATCTGGTTCAATGCCGTTTTTTGTTCACCCGGGCGATCAAGGAATTTAAAACCGCCTTGGCCTTGAATCAGGATTACGCCCAGGCCAAGAAAAACTTAAAATTAGCCGAAAATGAAGGCAAGGGATTCTTAATCCTTCTCAGGGCAATTCTTTATTTCTAAGACCAAGATCAAAGGCCTGATCCAAGTTCCCCGGCAGTCTTGACCTTAGGGGGCTTGGATTTTTTTATACTGTTGACGTGACCAGACCACAGCGTGCTGCGCGGTATTTTAATATGTTCCCGGAATTCCCCGGGGCTGCCGAAGGCGTCCCTTTCGCATAATATCCATACCGGTCGGGGCTGCCG
>CAYVTN010000235.1:0-5121 GCA_964454395.1 uncultured bacterium
ATCCATCAAAGCCGATGTGGCCCAAGTGGGCAGAACCAAGGAAAGCATGGCCAAACTGGCCGATGTTCTCAACTTGTTTCAGACGGGATTAAAAGACGGCCGATTGGACCGCCAGGAAATAGCCGCTATCCGCGCGGGCATGCTGGCTTCAGGTATTCCCATCTTGCCACCACCGTCACCAAGTCCGCAGGCAACACCCAACACCAACCCTTAAGCGGGGGTAATTCAGTGGTAGAATGTCAGCTTCCCAAGCTGAACGTCGCGGGTTCGATCCCCGTCTCCCGCTCCAAAAAATCAACTCAGCCGCTTGGCTTCCCTGATGAAAAGGGCGCGCCTGGCGGCGCGAGAGATGATTCTTGAACGCCAATATCATTAAAAAGGAATGGAGTCGATGAAAAAAGTTCCCCTACTCTCATTAACCGTTCTTATGCTGCTGACGCTGCCGATCATGCCGGTTCTTGCCCAAAGCAAAATCAATCCCAAGAGCCGGACGTTTGTCAACCCGATGGTTGATGATAACCCAATTGACCGGACCGGCAAATGGGGCGTGGGCCTGATCTTGGGCGATCCGTCCGGCCTGACCCTGAAATATTGGCAAAATGAAGACCGGGCCTTTGATTTTTCAATAGGTTCCCAATTGGGCGACGGCGGGTTGGGCATTAATGCTGATTATCTGTTTCACTTGAGACCTTTTCAGGAAGCGCCGGAAGCCCCGGTTTATGTTGGGGGCGGGCTGTTTCTGGGCGGATCGAGTTCAAGCTTTTCCACCGGTGCCCGTGCGGTTTTTGGCATCACCTATTTATTTGAAGATCCCTTTGACATTTTTTTCGAATTGGCGCCAAAATTTTACGTGGCTCCTGCTCTGGAATTCAGCATGAGCCTTTCCATTGGGGGCAGGATTTACTTTTAATTGGTACCTAGTTCCTGTTGCGGAAGCGGGTTGCAGCCTTACCCTCTGGCGGTCGGCGCTTTGCAGAGCAAACCGCATCATTGAAGAAAACCGCTCGCTGCGGAGGACATCAAAGATGTCCGAAGCGTCCCTTACCCATAATCATTCCGGTCGGGGCTGAAGCGGTTTTCTTCAATGCCGCCCGAGGGTAAGGCTGTAACCCTTGCAAGCCGCTGGAGCTAAAATAGCCTTTCCGCAACAAGAACTACCTATAGCAGATTGGATACCGGTTAATCTTGGGTGGGGCGGTTTGCAGGGACAGGCATCCCGGCATAGGCGGGACAAGTTGCCTGTACCCTGCAAAGTCCCCGGTGAAATGGGGTTTGCTAACAAAATTTTATTGACAGTTGAACCAAAATTTTATATTTTAGGGCCTCGTTTTTGAAAACATAAGGGAGGTGAGATTAGGTTGAAAGCTCTGGGTCGTCACATCCTGCTGGAGCTTCACGAATGCGACAGCGAACTGTTGAAGGATCCCGTTGGGATCCAACAAATCATGGAAGAAGCGGCTTTGGCAGCTAAGGCCACTATCGTAAAGTCGGTGTTTCATCATTTTAATCCGTACGGTGTTAGTGGCGTGGTGGTCATTGCCGAATCTCATTTGACCATTCATACCTGGCCGGAATACGGTTATGCGGCATTGGACTTTTTTACATGCGGCGATGAAGTTGATCCCTGGGTGGCACACCATTTGGTTGCACAGCGGCTTAAGGCAAAAAGAAAAAAATCGGTTGAAATGAAAAGAGGCACTTTTGATCTTCCGGTTTTAAAACATAAACTATAAGCACGGGATGGATAGTCAAAGAATGCAGAATTCGGCGGGCTGAATTCTGCATTCTTTTTTTTTAGAAGAAGGCTTGTTATGGAAATTTATAAAAAAAATTTTTTCGTGGAAATGTACACCAGCCATGAAGGCCATCTGCACGGGTTCAAACAAGTGCTGGTCACGTCCCGGACACCCTTTCAGCAACTCGCCATAGTCGACACCCATGACTATGGCCGCTGCCTGCTGCTCGACGGCATGATGCAATCCAGTGAAAAAGACGAAGCCCTTTACCATGAGCTGCTGGTGCATCCGGCGCTGTGCACCCACCACGCCCCACGGCATGTGCTGATCGTGGGCGGGGGCGAGGGGGCCACCTTGCGCGAAGTTCTTAAGCATCCCAGCGTGGAAAGCTGCGATATGATTGAAATCGACGGCGACGTTTTGAATTTCGCCAAGGCTCATTTGCAGCAATGGCACCAGGGAGCTTTTGATGATCCCCGGGTGCGGTTGATCGTGGCCGACGGACGGCGCTATCTGGAAGAAAATGACAAGCGGTATGATGCCATCATTTTGGATATTTCCGATCCGGGCAATGAAGGGCCCGCCTATTTGCTGTACACCCGGCAATTTTACCAGTTGGTTCAACAGCGTTTGAATCCCGGGGGCGTGGTGGCCGTTCAGGCCGGCACCAGCAGCATTGTCCACGGCCATATCATGGCCAGTATTTATCAAACCCTGGGCACGGTGTTTTCCGTGGTACGCGGGTTT
Source organism: uncultured bacterium (assembly GCA_964454395.1). GTDB lineage: Bacteria > Oederibacteriota > JAAXVQ01 > JAAXVQ01 > JAUVAV01 > CAVQBK01. Next base: position 2,484 of record CAYVTN010000235.1, read on the forward strand.
GAGGCCGCCATACCTTCTTTTGACATGCCCTGGGGCATCTTGATGGCCTCCGATACGGCCGATCCCCTGAACGTTTCAGCCCCTGAGATTGATGCGCGTCTTGGGGCTTTCGGCGGGTCGCTGAAAGCCTACGACGGCGAGACCCATCAGGGCTTGTTTCATATGACCAAAGCATTACGGACCATGCTGGAAACTCAGGGGCGGGTTATCCTGGATGACCACCCCCTATTTACACCATTGTAAGGATTAACGATTGAGGGTTGGAAATGGACGTCACGGAGCAACAGGTTACCCCTTTATTTGATGCAGTCATTAATTATGCCAAGGAACAGAAAGTTTCCTTTCATACGCCGGGGCATAAACACGGTGTGTCCATCCCGCAGGAATTTATTAATTTTGTGGGAGAGCACATCTTTGACTGCGACCTGACCCTCCTGGAAGAGGTGGACTCACTGCACGATCCCCGGGGTGTGATTAAAGAAGCCCAACGTCTGGCAGCCCGGGCGTACGATGCGGATTACGCCTATTTTCTGGTCAACGGCACGTCCGGGGGCAATCAGGCCATGATCTTGACGGCCTGCAATCCGGGGGACAAGATTATCGTGCCCCGCAATGCCCATCAGTCCGTTTTGGCGGGCATTATTTTGGCAGGCGCCATGCCGGTTTATGTCATGCCCGAACGGGATGCCGGAACCGGCCAGTTGCTTAATGTCTCCGTGGCGGCCGTGCGCGCGGCCATTGCAAAGCATCCCGATGCCAAAGCCGTGCTGGTGACAAGTCCGACCTATCGCGGGATTGCGGCCGATTTGAAGGCTATTGCCATGCTGGCCCATGAAGCGGACATGCTCTTTTTGGTGGATGAAGCCCATGGACCTCATCTGCACTTTCATCCCGGTCTGCCGGCCGACGCCATGGCCTGCGGGGCTGATTTATGTGTCCAGAGTACCCACAAAATTATCAGCAGCATGACTCAGGCCTCCCTGCTTCTGGCCCGGCAACAAGTGGATCTGATCAGGCTCAAACGGGTTTTGAATCTGTTGATGACCACCAGCCCTTCCTATATTCTTATGGCTTCCTTGGACGTGGCCCGCATGCAGATGGCCACCAGGGGAAAGGAACTGCTGGATATTACCATCGCCCTGGCCCAAAAAGCCAGAAAGCAAATCAATGCCATCGAGGGCTTGCGTTGTTTTGGCAGGGAGCTGCTTAACCAGGACGGGGCTTATGATTTGGACCCGACCAAATTGGTGATTTCCCTGGGCGCGTTGGAAACCACGGGCTACGACGTGGCCAGGGCCCTCAATCAAAAACATAAAATACAGGTTGAACTCGCCGATGTGGATACGATATTATTAATCGTTTCTGTCGGAAATCGTATTAAAGATATTTCCAGGCTGATTAAAGCCCTGGAGCAAGTTGTTTCGACGATTCAAAAAAGGCATAATGGATATAAAATCAGTTCTTATCCCATGGAGTTGCCGGAATTGTTAATGTCGCCCAGGGAAGCTGTCTTTTCCAGGACCAAAGTTGTGGCCATAGACAGTGCCATAGGCATGATTAGTGCCGAAACATTTTCGCCTTATCCGCCTGGCATTCCTGTTTTAAATCCCGGTGAACGTTTAAGCGAGGGCGTTATCCATTATGTGAAAGAACTTTACTGTCAGGGGAGCAGAATTCAGGGTAATTCCGACGTGGAACTGAAGACAATCAAAGTTGTTGACGAGAATTAAATCTGGACCGGCAAGCGATACGCCTTTGGCGTAGCTGATATACCGTAGGAGCACGGCGCTTGTTCCGCGAATGTTGGGATGTCGTGCCTCTACACATGACAAGGACAGCGCAGGGGCGTATGGTCATTGATGCCCGAATTAAGGGTACATACGCCCCCGGCATGAGACAGCGTTTTTATTCCGGCTTTGAAGAGGAGGGTATTGACGTTTCACCTTTGAAACCATGAAACAGGGAAAGACCCTGGAAAAAAACTTGTTAAGGTTGGTGGCTTAACCATGCGTAAGAAACAACTGGAAGATTTGAAGAAACAATTAATTCAGTATAAAGACGATTTGCTCAAAAATGTTAAAAACAATGACACCAATATTCAGGAGAAAAATGATGAAGTCCGCGACTCGGTCGACATCGCCACCGATTATTACGAACGGGAATTGGCGATCGGTCTCTCCGAAGGGGACCGCCAAAAACTGAAACAGGTGGAAGATGCTTTGGAGAGGATCGAGCAAGGCTCCTATGGCAAGTGTGAATCCTGCGGAGGCTTGATCGCCGTGCCGCGGCTGGAAGCCCTGCCTTTTGCCAAACTGTGCATCAACTGCCAGGCCGCACAGGAAAAAACACCCAAGGTGAACGAGTATTAGTATCGTGCGTCATAAATGGCTTTATGGCCGTTAGCCGGAGTCCGGTATCGGTTTTTTTAAAAGTAAAAGCCGCTGGATTCCGGCTGAAAACATGCCGGAATAAAAACACAAGGCGTGTGTGCAGGGCACGGCGTCCCAGCATTCGCGGGACAAGCGCCGTGTCCCTGCGCCTTCAATTATCTACGCGTCCTATATATTAGCGGCACGGGCTCTAACTAGTTTCTGTTGCGGAAGCGGGTTGTGATCTTACCCTCGGGCGGTCGTCGGTT
>CAYVTN010000236.1:0-1367 GCA_964454395.1 uncultured bacterium
TGGTAGGTTAAAATCATTTATCAAATCCCCCTTGGTCCCCCTTTGCAAAAGGGGGGAACTTCGTTATTATACCATATCATCAAACAAAAAAGTCCGACAGGCTCCTAGCTAGTTCCTGCTGCGGAAGCGGGTTATGGCCTTATCCTTAGGCGGTCGGCGGTTTGACAGGGCAAACCGCCTCAGAAAGGAAACCGCTCGCTGAAGCGGTTTTCTTCAATGCCGCCCAAGGATAAGGCCATAACCCTTGCAGGTGGTTTGAACTAAAATTACTTTTCCACCACAAGAACCGGCTGATTTTTTACCCCTTTGATCAGGAGAAGACCCTAAATAAAAAACTGTCAGAATATTCGATAGGGCCTTAACCATAAGGAGTACGTGATGCACATTGAAAAAGCTCAAAAGCAGGATCTTGCGGCAATACTGGAACTGCAAAAACGATGCTATCGCGAAAATGCCGAACGTTATCACGACGACCATATTCCGCCCATGACCCAGAGCTTGAGTGAATTGGAGCAGGATTATGACCATTACCTCATATTAAAAGCCCTTGGTGATGAAAACAAGATCATCGGCAGTGTCAGAGCCTATCGTGAACATGACATTTGTCACATTGAGCGATTGTTTGTCCGTCCTGATTATCAAAATCAAGGTCTTGGCAAAGAGCTGATGCTCGCCATGGAACAACAATTTTCCGATGTAAAAGCCTATCAATTATATACCGGACATAAAGATGAAAAAAACATGCACCTCTATCAAAATCTGGGCTATCGAAAGATTGGGGAAGAAGTTCACAGCACAAGCTTAACGTTCGTGTTTTTTGAGAAATCAAACCAGGCCTGAAGCATGTTCACGTCATGGCAGCCACGCATTTTGATGCTCCCCGAAGATCACGCCTTTGGACTCAATAAATAAAGCTATCCTTCACCTATTGTTTGACAAATTTACCCTTCATCGTCTTCTTACTTCCCTGCTGGGTATAGGTGATGACATAGTAATAGAATCCCGGCGCGAGAGAAGCAACGGAGAAACGGGTTTGCGTTTCCGACAGGACCAATTCTCCGATGCTGTTATAAATGGCGACCGTGATAACCTCGCCGTGTGAAAATCCCGCCAGATGTAGTTCGTCCTTGGCCGGATTGGGATAGGCCAGAACCGGTCGCGCCGTAGGCACCAGGGTTGGCGTGCCGGACACGGCAGCCGTGACCGTGGCGGTGATCTGCGCCGTGGGCGTCGTGGTCCCGGGAGGCGTCATGGTTCCTGTCGGCGTGGGAGTCGGTGTATCCGATCCGGGAAAAGCCGTGGCGGTTGTCGTGCAGGTTGACGTAAACGTTGCGGTGGATGTGGGCGTGGCAGAAGGCGTATAAGTC
>CAYVTN010000236.1:1467-5121 GCA_964454395.1 uncultured bacterium
GCCGTGACGGTTAAGGTAGACGTGGGCGTGAAAGTTGAAGTGTCGCTGACGGCGGCCGTGGTCGTTGCGGTGGATGTGGGCGTGGCAGAAGGCGTATAAGTCGCCGTGACGGTTAAGGTAGACGTGGGCGTGAAAGTTGAAGTGTCGCTGACGGCGGATGTGGCTGTTCCGGTGGGCGTGGGCGTGGCAGAAGGCGTATGAGTCGCCGTGACGGTCATCGTAGGCGTGGCCGTAAAGGTTCGGGTGACCGATGTGGCCGTTGGAGTCGCCGTGGCGGTGATGCTGGGCGTGCCGGAGGCGGTGACGCTGGCGGTGGCGGTGGGCGTCACGGTGCCGGTTATTGTTCCCGTCGGGGATACGGACGGTGTTGCGGTTGCCGTGGGCGTGGCCGTGGCCGTCAATGTAACCGTCGGCGTGTGGGTGGTGGTCGGCGTTTCGGTCCTTGTGCCGGTGGGGGTTACGGTCGGCGAGGCCGTGGCGGTGGGGGAAACCGTTGGGGATGGTGTGTAAGTGGCGCTGATGGTGGCCGTGGGGGTGACGCTGGGTGTGGCAGTCGGTGTCGTATAATGGCTGACATAAAGGTCGCTGTTTTCACTCCATGCAACATAAGGCGTGGTGCCGTCAAAGATGATATCAGACGTACCGGCATAGCCTGTGGCCCGGTTTAATTCATTGTCCACATCGACCCAGGTGCCGCCGCCGTCCCACATGGCCACATAAACTTCATTACGCCCATCCACGCTGTCATATTCCGACCAGGTGACATAAGGCACGGTTCCCTGGAGGGCTATTTTGGGCATGGAAGCAGTTGCGTAGACGTTGTGGTTCAAACTGGACGAACCCAGTTGAGCCCAGGTGCTGCCATTCCAAAATTTCACATAAATCTGGGGAACATTGACGGAACTTTTTTCCTGCCAGGTTACATAAACATGGGTGGCGTCATAAACCGCAATATCCGGATAAGTGGCGTCTTTGGTGGTGTCGATATTCAGCGAGCCGCCCAGGGAACTCCAGCCGGGCTGCTTTTTCACATAAATTTGGGAGACATTGGAGGCGTTTTTTTCCTCCCAGGCCACATAGGGCGTGGTGGTGACAAAAGCAATGGCCGGATTGTCGGCATTATAGTCGCCGTTGACGTTCAGGCTGCTTCCCAGGCTGACCCAATTGCTGCCGGTCATCCATTTAACGAAAATTTGATTACGATAGGCCGAGGGTGTGGTCCGCCACTGCTGCTCTGCCCAGGCCACATACATGTTGTTGCCGTTGTAAATGGCAAGCGAGGGCCTGACGGCATTTAAATTCTGGTCGATGTTCAAGCCCGTGGTGCTGTAGTTCAATTTGTTCCAGGAACCGCCGTTCCAGCTTTTGACTTCGATATAATCATGGGAACCGTTGTTTTCCTGATACGCTACATAGGGATAGGGCCACATATAAGCGATGGAAGGTTGGTACGCATAGGAGGCAGGGGTAAAATCATTGAGTTTGCCGCCCAGCTGGGTCCAGCTGGAGCCGGTCCATTGCTTGACGTAAATGTCATTGTTTTCCTGCCAGCTGAGATATATCTGGGTGGCCGCGCCGTTGATAAGGGACGGATTGGTTGAGGTGTCGCCGGTGATAACATCCAGGATGCCGCCGTCGCCCTGCCAGGACGCATGCGCCAACCCCGCCATCAGAACAGGCAGCATGAAAATTAATCCAATAAGTATTTTATTGCCGAGAGGGCATAAGGAAGTGCGCACTATTTTATTCCTCCTTGCAGTATCATTCTTTTTAGTATCGTCAAAAATATGATTTGCTGAAAAGAAGCCGCTGAAAAATGAAGGAATTTTTGATCGGGGCACCAACTGACAATTTAACCACATCGGCTTCCTGTCCGGCACGGACACGGCGTTGATATACGAAAGCCTGAAGGCGCTCGGAGAAGAGGAGCGCTTTACCCGCGTGGAAGGCAGGCCGTATGCGGGCAATCACTGGGGCGAGGCTTTTGCAGCCTCGGCCGTCATCTCGTTGACCGGTGTATTGGTGTTCGTTCCGGCCGTAGCACGCCGGGTGAGGACCTGCGCCGAAGAGAGGCGCAGGCAATATAGATACTGTATTTCTGGATTATCTACGGAAAAACGTGGATAATCCAGATACAGATTCTAATTTGGATACATAGGAAGGAGAGTCGCAATTGAAAAAGGAAATTTTCTTTTATTCTGAAAGTTGCAAAATCGCCGGAGATTTGTATTTGCCTGACCATTTTCAGGAAGATCAAAAAAGTCCGGCCGTGGTTTTATGTCATGGGTTCGCGGGCATTAAAGAAGTATTGCTGCCGCCCTTTGCGGAAGCCTTTGCTCAAAATGGTTTTGTCTCCCTGGTTTTTGATTACCGCGGCTTTGGCGCCAGTGAAGGTGAGCGCGGACGTTTGTTTTATCCTGAACAAGTCCGGGATATCCGCAATGCCATTACTTACCTGCAATCCGTACCTGGTGTGGACAGCGACAGAATCGGACTATGGGGCACTTCCTACGGCGGCGCCAATGCCATTGCCTGCGCTGCGGAGGATAGCCGCATAAAATGCCTGACGGCCCAACTGACGTTCGGTGACGGCGAACGGGTAATTACAAGCGGTCTGACGCCGGAGGCCAAGGATAAGCTGAATGCCACGTTGACAAAAGTATGGACCAAAGCGGTGACACAAAACAAAAGTATGGCGCTTCCTCCCGTCCAAATCCTGACCGACGAACAATCCAAAACGTTTCTGACGCAAATGATAGACAAAATGCCCCAAGTGAATACGAAGATCCCCATGCTTTTCATCAAATACACCATGGAATACAAACCGGAACAGGTTATTTCCCGGCTTAAAATTCCGGTCCTCCTGATTGCTGCGGAAAAGGACTCGGTCAACCCGCCGGAAGAATCACGAAGCCTTCTTGCCAAGGCCAATGAGCCCAAAAAATTGCACATGATCGGCGGTGCAACCCACTATGAGTGCTATGAAGGCGAAAAATTCCAACAGGCCTCGGACCAAGCCGTGGAATGGTTTAAGCGGTTTATTTAGCCGGCTTTTGGTCTTGAGGCCGGCTGCCGATTCAGCATAAAAAAGCCTTTCAGCACCAGGAGGCGGGAACTACCGGAAGGAAAGAAAGCCAAGGGTTGGTTAAGAATAACATCCAAAAAGTGTTTTGCTCTTCTCCCCAACCTCTCCGCCTCCCGGTGAAATAAAGCATTTAACAACAAGAAGGAGGCCCGGCTTTGCACGGGTGTTCATGGAAAAGGCCGGGCCCACCATCCTGCTTGTACGTCACACGATATTACATCGAGAATTGCAGACTGGCACCTGCCAGCACGCGCCAGTCGGCGGTAGGCGCCACGTTGCCGATCCGGTCGCGCGTATCTTTTTTCTCCAAGGGAATTTCATAGCCTAATTTCAATTTAAGCGGTCCGGTGCGCATCCGGATGCCGGGAACAAAGGTGTAGGTGGTCACCGAGGAATCAGGAATCTCCAGGCCCGAAACCGTGGCGGAGCGATAAGCATTGGCCAATAATTCAGCATGTAAAGACAGCCCCTCGTTGAGGGGCAATTCGGCACCCAAGGCGTATCGGAGGGCATCACCGGGATTTATTTTGACGGTGTCGCCAGCACTATGGGAGCTGTTATATTCGCCC
>CAYVTN010000237.1:0-5108 GCA_964454395.1 uncultured bacterium
TTCAATCGTACCTGCAACCAAAGACCAATCGGGCCAAGCCGGAAATCATTTTGTGCAGGGAACAGTCGCGATTGTTCCCTACAAATTATCTGCCCCGATCGGGGAGAGATATTATTACGATAGGGACGCCATCAGCTGCGAAAAAACGTAGATGTGGGAAATACAGAATCTATGTTGGTATTCCGGCATGTCTTTTGGCATTTTTCTTTTAACCTTTTTCAGCTAATGATGTAAAATAAACCATAAAATTAGGAATTAAAGACCTCTTTTCCGGCCTGCCTGATGTGCTTGGGGAAGAAGGCGCGTGTCGGGATTGGGCACGCTTTTCCTGGTTCTGGCCCAGGAAAGGCTAAAAGTAAAGGTGAAATATTTTCACGTTGATTAAAGGTCCCTCTATGGCTTGTCGACCCTATAGGCACTGACCAATAAAGGGAGTACATATGCATTTTATAAAGGCGACACTTACATTATTTATTATTTTGTTCAGCCAGTCCTTGGGTTGGGCCGGGAATGTGGTGGTTCTGCTTAGCCGAACCTTGCCGCCTTATGAACAAGCTTGGGATGGATTGTCCCAGGCAGGCGGGTTAAACCTGCAAAAGACCAACATGGAAGGCAATGCCGATAAGGGCAAGGAAATTATTCAGGGCTTAAAGCCGGAAAACACGGATTTGTTGGTGACCATTGGTTCCGAAGCCACATTAATAGCCCAGCAAAATATTGGTACCATTCCCGTGGTCTATACCATGGTGTTGGAGGAACCCAATTTTGCCGGCAAAGCATCTGCCGGTGTGTTGATGAAGGTGAAAATAGGCAGCCAATTGGAAGTGATGAGCAAGCTGATCCCCAACAGCAAGGGCATCGGCGTGCTCTATCATCCCCAGTATACTTCGACGGTCATCAATGAAGCCCGCCAACAGGTGAAGGCTTTCAATACCACCTTGGTCCCGATCGCGGTGGAAAACATTTCCGACATTACGCCGGCTTTGGGCAAGATGACGTCGGAAAATATCGGCATGCTGTGGATGGTGGTGGATCCTTTAATGGCCAAACCGCAGGCAGTGCAACTGCTGATCGCGCATGCATTAAAAGAAAAGCTGCCTTTGTTCGCGCTTTCGAGTTTTCATGTCAAGGCCGGTGCTTTTGCGGCCATCTCGGTGGATTATAAGGATATTGGCGTCCAGACCGCGGATCTGGCCAAGAAAATTTTGGCCAATCCCCACCATCGGGCGGCGGAATACCCGCGGCATTTATTTATATATGTCAACTCGGACACCATGAATAAAATTGGTATTCATCAGTTGCCGGAAATACCGGGCGTCAAAGTCATTAAACAATAAGGGGATAACGCACATGAAGAAGCACAGCTTAAAAAGGGCGATTTTTACCTTTATTTACACCATGGTATTTGCCCTGAGCATTGCTTTTTTTATTCCTAATTATCTTCAGCAGAAAAAGTATATTAAGATGGAATTCCTGGAACGGGCTAAATCCCTGACCAGAAATCTGGCCCTTAATGCCCAAACCGCGCTGGCCAATAATAACCACGACGGCCTTTACGCCTTGACCGACAGTCTGATGCGGGAAACGGACATCCTGTGGATTGTAATTCTTGACGCCCAGCAGCATGTTTTGGCGGAAAACGGCACCATTAGTTCGGCCACCATTATGAAGGATGTCAAGGGCCTGCCCATGAAAAAGAAGGTGGCGATCAAGGAACTGACTCTCCCCGACGGCACCAAAGCCAATGACGTTTATATCGGCATTAAGCAGCTTAACCAGCCGGCTTCCAACCTGATGGTCAATGATGAACTGGCCTTGCTCCAAGGCGTGGGTCAGGGTATGCAAACCCCAAATGCCGCCAAACCCAAAACCACCGAGAGCGACACCTTTGCCGGTATTGTGCATGTGGGCATGTCTCTGGAACGCTTTCAGAAGGCGGAACGGGAAATTAAAACTCAATTAATAGTCATTTGTCTGCTAGCCCTGCTGGCCAGCACGGTGGCGGGTTCTTACTTTGCCCGTTTTTTATTGACACCCATCAATCAGTTTATTGAACGCATGCAGGACATTGCTTCGCGCAAGGGCGATCTCACCCAGCGCCTCACTCTTGGCCGGGATGATGAATTTGGGGAGATGGCCTCCTATTTTAACCAATTTATGGAAAGTCTGTTTCTCATCGTTAAAGAAACCGTTAGCCTGGTAGGCACCATCAATTCCTCCCTGGAAGACATTTCCTCCACTGCCGAAGAAATCAGCACCAATGCGGACGGCATTAATTTAACGGTCCAGGGTGTGACCGATGACTTGGAAAAACAAGAACGTGCTTCCACCGAAACCCATGATACCATTGAGTCCGTATTGACCAGGCTTTTGGATATCACGGAAAAATCCCAGGATGCTTCCCAGGTTTCGGCCGAAACCGAAACCGTGTCCCGCGACGGGGGCAAAACCGTACAGGAAGCAGTCAAGATCATCAACAGTGTTTCTGAAAACATGAATCTTATCGAAGAGCGTATGCAGCGTCTCAATCAGGCGGTGGGCGGCATCGGTGAATTTATTGACGCCATCCGCAATATCGCTTCCCAGACCAACCTGCTGGCCTTGAATGCGGCCATTGAGGCCGCCCGCGCCGGAGAAGCCGGACGGGGGTTCTCGGTGGTGGCCGAGGAAGTACGGAAACTGGCCGAAGATTCCTCCCGGGCGTCGGAAAAGGTGCAGAGCTTGATCGACAAGATCCAGGTGGAGGTTAAGGGTACCAATGAAGCCACCAAACAGGGCATCACCGTGGTGAATGAAGGGGCCGGCATGGTCAATAAAGCCGGCCAAGCCCTGACCACCATCATGCAGAGCGCCGAACATTCAGCCCTAGTCACCGGCGACATTTCCACCAACCTGGTGGCCCAGTCGACCAGCCTGCAATCCATGATTAAACAGGTGGAGAGTGTGAAGAGCCTGGTTAGAAGCAACTTTGAAGCCGCCCAATCGGTGGCCGCCTCCATTGAAGAACAGACGGCCTCCTTTGAGCAGATCTCCACGGCCATTCAGGAATTAAGTGAAAATGCCCAGAGCATCCGCAATTTGGTGGTGGAATTCAAGATTAAATAACCGCATTGTTTTTACGCCAAGTAGGGGCACGGCGTCCCAGCATTCGCGGGACAAGCGCCGTGCCCCTACTTGTGCCAAACCAGAAATCTATCCCGACCGGATAAATATATATAACCGGGACGCATCTGCAACGCTAAATGCGACTATCTTGCTGATACGGAAAGAATACGACCATCCTGGAAATTAAGAATCTGATAGTAAAAGGAGACACGTCAAATGAACAGTCACGATGTGGATTATGAGATTTATGGAGATGATTTGCAAACCGTGGAAGTGGAGCTGGATCCCGGGGAAGTGGTGATTGCCGAAGCAGGGGCCATGAACTGGATGGAAGACGGCATTCGTTTTGAGGCCAAAATGGGCGACGGCTCCAATCCTGATCAAGGGGTATTGGGCAAACTTTGGGCAATGGGAAAACGTGCTCTGAACGGAGAATCCCTGTTTATGACACATTTTACAAACGTTGGCGCCGGCAAGAAGCGGGTGGCCTTCGGGGCGCATTATCCGGGCAAAGTCATGGCCATAGACCTCAAGGAAATCGGCGGTGAGCTGACCTGTCAAAAAGACGCTTTTTTATGCGCCGCCTTGGGCACGGAAGTGAGTATTGCCTTTGCGAAAAAATTGGGCACCGGATTTTTCGGCGGCGAAGGTTTTATTTTGCAGCGTCTGCGGGGCGACGGTAAGGCCTTTGTGCATGCCGGCGGCACGGTGGTCAAAAAAGAGCTGAACCAGGAAATCCTGCGCGTGGATACGGGTTGTATCGTGGGTTTTTCCCAAGGCATTGATTATGATATTGAACAAGTCCGGGGATTGCGTTCCATGTTCTTCGGCGGTGAAGGCCTGTTTTTGGCCACGCTTAAAGGCAAAGGTACGGTGTACCTGCAAAGCCTGCCGTTTTCCCGTTTGGCCGACCGGATTATCCAATATGCGCCCAAACTTGGAGGCAAAGACAAAGGTGAAGGCTCTGTTCTGGGAGGCCTGGGCCGCCTGTTGGATGGGGATAATATTTGACAACCATCTGTGCAAACTCTACATTTTTTTAACTGGCAGTAGATTCGAATTTATTAATAGTGAATTTTTTAAAGGTTTTTCTCACGCCAAGCCGCATACCCGTCCCGGGCACAGGCAGCCGCAAAGGAAAAATAAAAAAGTTAGGGGATTAAAATCTTCAATAATCTTTTGTTTTTTTCTTTCTTTGCGTACTTTGCGGCTTGGCGTGAGATAGATTTATTATTCGGTTTTTGTCTTTTTAGATTAGGCGGCGTTAAACACCGGCCGCGGTTTAAATCTGTAACCTTTTGACAAAGATATCCGTATACACTAATAGCAACCGGTCAGGGGAAGGATTCTCCGATCCGGAAAAGGCAACCATCAACATGAGGCCAGCATGGGAATAGTCAACCTATTCAAAACTGATGCCGTGGATGTGACCGGTCTGGAAGCGCGTTTTGCGGCCGGTCAAATGTCGGCCATGGAGGAGATCATGGCCTTGTATGAACGCAGCATTTACCATCTTGGATTGAGGCTGTTTTCCTGCCGGGAGGCTGCTGCGGATTTTTGTCATGACGTCTTTATCCGTTGTTATGAAAAAAGGCACCGCTTTAATCCCGCCAAGCCGTTAAAACCATGGCTGTTCCAGGTGGCGGTCAATTTGGGGCGCGATCGTTTGCGACGTCACCGGGAGACGTCGCTGGATGACCAGCACATCCATGAGCCGGCGGTCGCGTCCCAGGCAGATCACCAATTGGAAAAAGAAGAGCTGAAAAAAAAAGTTTGGCAGGCCATGGCCATGGTCCGGCCGATTTATCGCGAAATTCTGGCCTTGCGCTTTTCTTCCACCATGAGCGTCAAGGAGATCGCCCAAAGCCTCAATATCAGTCTAAGCGCAGCCAAGGTCAGATTGTGCCGGGGATTGAATGCCTTTGAAACCGCCTTTAAGGAGATTGGAGGTGAGGCGGATGTCCTGTAAAGGTTTTAAAAAACAATTGGACGCTTATGCTTTG
>CAYVTN010000238.1:0-5105 GCA_964454395.1 uncultured bacterium
CCGGCCACGGCTTCCACGGCCTGCCGGTCGCCCAGGTCAACCTTGTCCTGCATGGCCTTGAGGGTAACCGTGCGGTACATGGCGCCTGTATCAATATACATAAAGCCCAGACGCCGGGCCACCAATTTGGAGATGGTGCTCTTGCCGGCCCCGGCCGGACCGTCAATGGCGACGATGGGTTGTTCACGCTTAGTCATGGCCGAGGCCCTCCATCAGTTCCCAAAATCCGGAAAAAGACGTATTCACGCAATCGGTATTTTCGATGGTCACGCCTTCCTGTGAGACCAATCCGGCAATGGCCAGGCTCATGGCCAAACGGTGATCGCCATGGCTGTTGGCATGGCCGCCTTTTATCTTGCCGCCGGTGATGATCATGCCGTCCGGTTTTTCTTCCACCTTGACGCCAATGGCTCTGAGCTCGCCGGCCATGCGGCTGATGCGGTCGGTTTCTTTGACCCGCAGTTCGCCGGCATCGGAGATGTGCGTCTCACCCTGTGCCATGGCCGCAGCCACGGCGATAATGGGTAATTCGTCAATGAGGCGGGGAATGATGGCGCCGTAAATAACCGTGCCTTTCAACTGCCTACCGCCGGCTACCACCAGATCAGCCACCCTTTCTCCGGCCTCCTGGCGCTGATTTTCCTTTTCCACCGAGGCGCCCATCATGCGCAGCACATCCAGAATGCCGGTGCGGGTGGCATTAATGCCCACATTCTTCAGTTTAACCCGGGCACCGGGCACCAGGGCGGCGGCGGCCATTAAAAAGGCGGCCGACGAAATATCAGCGGGCACCTCCACCGGTTTACCGGTCAAAGGCCCTTGCTCCAGCAAGGTTACCTTGACCGGCAGGGCGGAAGCAAACGGTTTGATGGGCGAATTGACCGTGCTGGTATGCACCTTGGCCCCAAAATAATTGAGCATCCGTTCGCTGTGGTCGCGCGACAAGGTAGGTTCGGTGACGGACACCGTTTTTTGGCAAAATAACCCCGCCAAGAGAATACACGATTTGACCTGGGCGCTGGCCACAGGGGAAATATAGTCAATGGCTGTCAGATGTCCGCCCTTGATCGTGAGCGGACAAAGCCCGCCCGGCGCACTTTGAATGCGCGCCCCCATCTGGGTCAAGGGTTCGATGATGCGGTTCATGGGCCGGCGCTGAATTTGTTCATCCCCGGTGATGGTGGATTCAAAGGATTGGCCTGCCAGCACACCCGAGAGCAGGCGCACGGCTGTGCCCGAATTGCCGCAATCGAGCACATCCCCAGGCTGGCGCAAGCCGTTTGGCCCGCAGCCTTGCATGGTAACTGTTGTCCCTTCCCGCCTGACTTCCGCGCCCAGCCCGGCGCAGGCTTTGAGGGTATTGAGACAATCTTCAGCACAAAGAAAATTATGGATCCTGGTCTCGCCCTGAGCCAGCATGCCCAGGATCGCGGCCCGGTGGGAAATCGATTTGTCTCCAGGCAGGTCCGGTTCCGCTCTAAAAGCGCCAATGGGCCTGATGGTTTTAATGGTCATGCTTATTTTTCCACCTTTTGCCTGAATTGTTGCGCCTCTTCCAAAAAAAGCTTCAAACCTGCTTCATCCTCTTTTTGCAGCAAGGTTTTGAATCGCGCCAGCATGCCTTCCATTTTGGCCAGGGCTTGGATCACTTCCCTGCGGTTACTCAGAAAAATACCGCTCCACATGGAGGGCAAGCCTCCGGCAATCCGGGTGGTGTCGCGGAAGCCCGAACTGAGCAACCATTGGGTACGGCCATCCCGGTCAGACTGCTGTTGCGCCAGCCGCGCCAGGCTGGCTGCCACGGCGTGGGGCAAGTGAGACGTCATGGCTGTTAAACGGTCGTGATCTTTGGCACGGAGCGTAAGCACCTTGGCACAGCCCACTTTTTTCCAGAAGCGTTGCAACAGGACCATGGCTCGGGGTTGAGCCACATGGTCATTGATCAGCAAACACACGGACTGGTCGTAGAGATCATCGCGGGCCGCCAGCACACCGGCCTTTTCCGAACCGGCCATGGGATGGGCGCCGATAAAGGTAAGCTGCCGTCCTTGCGCATTGGCCCGGCTGACCAGACGGTGCATGGTTTTAACCAGTGCCTCCTTGGTGCTGCCCACGTCGGTCAGCAAACAGCGTTTGGGCAGATAAGGCAGGAGGCTTTCAAAAAGAAGGGGCGTGGTGGACACCGGGCCTGCAAAGACGACCAGATCAGCACCTGCCAGCGCCTTGACGTCGAGAGTGACCAAATCCACGATATGCCTGCCCTGCGCGTCCCTGACAGTCTTTTCCCGCCGCACCAGGCCGACCACTGTGCGGGCAAGGTTGTTCTTTTTAATGGCCAGGCCAAGCGATCCGCCCATCAGCCCCAGACCGACGATCACGATTTTTTTAAACAATGGTTTTTTCAATTTGGTCCTTTAAGTAACAGTCGAGTTTTGTCCCACCCATCCCCTTCTGCCATAAGTAGACATCATGATGCAAAAAAGGTGTATGTAAGGGCGTATTGCATACGCCCCTATGCACAAGCTTTACGCCTCCGGCAGCGCTGAATGCGACTTTCCTGCCGGCACAGAATTTAAATCCCCAACTCCGCCTACCAACTGCATTGGCAAACCCGGGCCATGGGCCGCAAGCTTTCCATCAGTTGATGGTATTCCCGCGGCAGCAGGGATTGATCCCCGTCGGATAAAGCTTCCTCCGGCCGGGGATGAACTTCAATGGTCAGGCCGTCGGCACCGGCCGCCAAAGCGGCCAGCGCCATGGGCGCGATCAAACTGCGTTTGCCCGTGCCATGGGAGGGATCCACCACCACCGGCAGATGGGAAAGTTCCTTGGCCGCGGCCACGGCCGCCAAATCGAGCGTATTGCGCGTATAGGGTTCAAAGGTTCTAATGCCCCGCTCGCAGAGCACCACCTCGTAATTGCCCCGGGAAAGGATGTATTCCGCGGACATAAGCCACTCTTTAATGGTCGCCGACAGCCCCCGCTTGAGCAGTACCGGTTTTTTGGCGTCTCCCACGGCTTTTAAAAGGTCAAAGTTCTGCATGTTGCGGGCGCCGATCTGGATCATGTCCGCATAGTCCGCCACCAGGGGCACCTGAGCCACACTCATGGCCTCGGTCACAACGGGCAGGCCTGTGGCTTCCCTGGCCTGGGCCAGCAATTTCAAGCCTTGCTCGCCCAAGCCTTGAAAGGCATAGGGGCTGGTTCTTGGCTTGAAAGCGCCGCCGCGCAGCAGGTTGGCGCCGCCGGCCTTAACCGCCTGGGCGGTTTCGAGCAAGGTCTCCCAATTTTCCACGGAGCACGGGCCTGCGATCATGCCTAATTTCCCATCTCCAATGGAGACCGCGCCCACCTTGACCACGGTGGGTTCTTTTTTAAATTCCTTGGAGACCAACTTAAAAGGCTGAAGAATAGGCACATGCTGTTCCACGCCCGGAAAAGCATCCAGGGGCATCTCCTGCAGCACCCGGTCATCCCCAATGGCGCCGATAATGGTTCGCTCCGTGCCTTTGGATAAATGAGGGGTCAGGCCTTTTTCTTTTAAGCGCTCCACCACATGGGCTACTTGGGCTTCGGTAGCATCCTGACGCATGACAATGATCATGACTTACTCCTCCTAAAATCCATCTTAAGCCGGATGAAAAACAGTAATGTCAACCTGCTTGGCCAGAAGATTAAAATGCTTATCCTGATGCCAGAGACTGCAATGATGAAGATGCGCCGCGGCGGCAATCAAAAGATCCGTGTTTGGCATGCTCAATCCTTTGCGCCGCAGCAAAAATCCCCATTGGGCTGCCTGCTCCCATACCCGGGGTGTAAGCGCGAGTTGTTCCAGGGATTGCAATTCCTCCGACAGATCCTTGAATTCCTGTTGGCTGCGCATGCCGCTAAGCAGCTCCAAAGAAATCAAAGGCATCATGGCCAGCCGGTTTTCCAGGATCAACACTTCAAAGGTTTCCTTGAGGATCTTTTCAGGGTTGTTGCCAAGAGCTTCAATCCAGATGGATGTATCCGCCAGAACCAATTCACGGCTCATCTTGAACGCAGCTCATCCAAATCTTTGGCCGACAGCGACAGGGTTCCTTTGCCGAGACGGCCCGCCAGACGTTCCAGACGTTTTTGCCTGATATAAGCAAGCAAGGACATATCCACCGCTTCCTTTTTGGTTCTGGCCCGGGATAAACTCATGACCAAGCGGAGCAGCTTCTCGTTGATGTCCAATGTTGTTCTCATAATGCATCACCTCTTGACATCATTATATAAAAATTTTGATGCCTGTCAACGTCTCGTCCTTTTCAGCCCAGGCCGTGGGGTTAAAAGCAAGGTCCGGCCGATTATTTCTGTTGGGCAGTATAAAGGAATCGGGCGCTGTTCGTCAACCGCCATGATGGCGGAGCCAAAGATGGCCGGATCATGTCTGCCTCAGGCCGCCCGCAGCATCTGAAGCGGCCGCCGTCTGGGATGTTGGTTGAAAACCGGTTGGGTCTCATAGCCGGGATAAACATAAGGCCTTCCCAAGCGCGTTCGGAAGAGGGGCACTTTTATTTCCTTGCCAGAATTGCCGGGCATGGGCAGGCGCACCTGCTCTTTGGCGGGCAACTGATGCAACAACTTTAATAAATGCTTATTCCGCAAGTCATCCTGACCCATATGGCTCAAGCCCCATTGCGCCAGCTCATAGCCTCCCCTGGCTTGTCCCCGGGCCATGAGTTCCAAGGCCTGATCCACCATATCCCGATTCCCTCCGGCCAGGAGGGTTTGAATGACCTTATCGTTTTGCATGAATGCATAAACCTTCTGGGCTTGATGGCGCTGGTGGTAAAGGGTGTGGTAATAGCGCTGCCCCGCATAGGCCGCGATCTGATCAAAAAGCTCGAAGGCTTCCCCTTCTGTCTGCCCTTGGGCTACGTCCTGAGCCAGTTGGCCACATAACTGGTCCGGCAGGACCAAGGCATAAGTAGCCTGATTTTTTGAATCTTGCTGACTCAGGTTTTGCCAGCATTGGCCCTGGCGCAAAAGCTCAAGGTATTTCCACCAGGTCGTCTCATTGGGCAAGCGCCTGATCTCAATTAGTTTGTGCTGCTGGCCATGGCGGAGCAGGTCCA
>CAYVTN010000239.1:0-5093 GCA_964454395.1 uncultured bacterium
AAAATTTCACAGGTCCGATTGCCGGTTCCATATGGAGCATCAGCATGGGATGACGGTTGTTGTCGCCAAAATCTTTGCCGGTGCCGTTCACAAGGTAAAAATAAACCGGCAGCGACACGGATCCCAGTTCGAAATCACGGTACAGTTCCAGCCCGGATTCGTGCATGGCGCCCAGATGAGTGTTGGCTGCGAACTTACTGCCATTGAGTTCATCCTGCCAGAAAAGTTCTTCCCCGTATTCCATGGTAAAAATCGGCTTGACGATACCAAAAGCCAGCTGCATTTCATAGGGAAGAAGAGCTTTCATTTCGGCCTTGTCCCACCCGCCGAAGGAGGGCGATTTACTGAGATCCCGTTGCGCGCCGATATCGTTACCAAGCTTGGGCGTGGCCCCGGTGTTAACCGAAAAGGTGGGCTGCACATCCACGGAAAGATAGTCATTGATTTCCTGGGAAATAAACAAAATAAGTTCGGCTGCGCTCAAAAAACCGCCGTTTTGGGTTTGGTGGATGCCATTATGCGTGCCGTCCACATAGTCATAAAGATTTAATTTCAGATGCCCGCCGACTCTGGTTTCCTGCGCCTGGCCGGCACTTGCCGTGACCACCAGCAATGCCGCCATACTAAACAACATTAGGATTTTTTTCATCATTTCCTCCTTGTCATGGTATTAACCGAACAAATTGTTTTTCCACGCCTCCTTTCGCTGTAATAGCACCACCCGGAAAAGCCGGCCCATAAACCGCGGCCAGGCCAAGTATCTTACCCGCCCATAATCTGAAACACATAAATGCCCAGACCAAAAGCGCCGTACCAGCAGGAAAAGGAAATCACGCCGCCGATCAGGCCGAGAATCATGGCCCGGCGGTATTCCTGCGTATGGACAAAGTCATCGGGGACCACTGCTTTTTCAAAAGCCGGAGTAACGATAAAGTTCAGGTACAATCCATTGAGGGTGGCCAGCGCCACGGCCGCCATTTTCAAATAAAAAGGCCAGGACGTGAGTGCATCTCCATAGGCATCACTTGCCACCATGATCAGGCCAATGCCGGAACCGATGAGCAGAAAAAGGCCCACCCAAATAAGAAGCGAAATAAGCTTGAACAACTGCACGCCGGCACGCATCTTATCGGGCCGGAAAAATCCAACCGCACTGATGAGATAGGTCACGGAACATCCGCCCAATCCCAGATCCAGCCCCAGCATGTGCAGGATAATCAAAATCTTATAAAGTGACATTGTTTCCTCCTTATAGTAATAGTAAACTTCTTCACAGCAAGCTGCAGAGCATTAATGGATCTCTCACCCCGGCCCCTCTTCTAAAAGAGGGAAAGCAGTATGTCCATGCCCCGACAGGTCAGGATATCCGACCCATCGGGACTGCTTTCGGCAGCAAGCCATGGAGTTTCGTTTAATATATTGAAATTGGTTAATAATGCCCCGGGCTTCAGACCTTCAAGCAGCTTCTTCCGATTGTTGGTAAAGTGCTGCGAGCATGGCAGCCAGTTCCGGCACCAGTTGCCTCCAGGCGGACGGCTTGCCCAGGGCATGGGTACGGATATAATGCCTCGCCTTTTCCAGAAAGACCGGCGTGAAGGAATAAGCAAGTCCGATAACGTCCGCCGTACGTTCCAACGGCAGCCCCATTTTTTTCAAGGGCCGAAAGAGATTCTTCAGGCCCAGGGTTAATTCCTCCGGCGAGGAAACCTTTGTCAGCCAAGTGGTACACATAATAAAAAGCACCAAACGGGCCGCATACATGCTTCCGGTCAGAAGCCCCTGGCTGGTAATGACCAGAGGGCCAAGGCTCAACCAGGGATCGCCGGATTTTCCAAAAAGGGCCGGCATCAGGAAAGCCAGCAATAAAAAAGCCCACACTCTGCCCAATCCCGAAACCATGGCGCCCAGCGGCAGACGGGCCCACACCATCATGCCCACCAGCAAGCCGAATAGGCAAAGGTAAACAATGACATTTTGCAAAAGAACGATCACTAATGACAGCATTAAGGCAAAAAGTATTTTGATTTCCGGGCGGACCATCCCACCCGTCACCGGCGCATCGGCTTGCTTCACAGGAGCAGGAAGAAAGCGCTCCGGCATTGCGCCGGGATCCGGCCCGGTTCGCAAACGCCGGCAAACCTGTGAAGCCACGGTGCCTGTCATCCAGCCCATGATCACAGCGGAAAGGCCCAACCAAGGCAGAAGCAAAAAGATGCCGGTATGGTGGATAAAGAGCAGATAAACCACCGACAGCTGGGTGGCGTTGTGCGTTAAAGCTCCCAACACGCTGATGCCGGTCAAGCTTAAGCCTCCGCGGCCGCGGGAAAGCAGGTACAGCATTCCCATGGTGAGGGTGCTGCCCAGCGCCGCGGTGGCGCTGATGACAAAGGCCGGTGAAAAAAAGGT
This sequence comes from uncultured bacterium, assembly GCA_964454395.1. Taxonomy (GTDB): domain Bacteria; phylum Oederibacteriota; class JAAXVQ01; order JAAXVQ01; family JAUVAV01; genus CAVQBK01. Next base: position 2,407 of record CAYVTN010000239.1, read on the forward strand.
CCCCAGCACAAAGGAGCTGCAAACCGTGCGCAACACTGCAATTTCCACGGCCGCCCCAAATCCCAAATCCACCAAGGCCACCAACGTGATCATATTGGCCAGTCCCAATCTGATACCCGGGAAGGGGTTGGGGATCAATGATTCCAGGATCTGCAAAACCGAAGCGCAGGCCACCAGAAAAGCGATCCGGATGTTCTTTTTTCTGGCCTCAGTAGGTGACGGCGTCATAGGCTTTTCCGTCTCTCTTTCCAAGGATTTCAATCAGCACCCGGTTGGGGACGCAGACAATGGTGCTGCCGGGCTTCGAGATCCATCCGGCACGGCGGCAAATGCCGCGGGGACAATCGGAACGCACCACCCGTACCGCGCCGTGCTTAACCTCGATCAGCATGCCGCCCAGTTCAAGCTGTGTGTTCTGATAAGGGTTCAATTCTTTGACCAATGCATTGTCGTGAACAATCCTGATCACAGTTCCGGAAGCCGCAACCGGTCTGAACTGCCAACCCAGAAGAAGCCCGAGGGAAATCAGCATAATGACGCCCATCACTACAACATCGATCCGCGATATGCGAAAAGAAGCAGACGGTGAAGAGGATGTTGGATCGCCCTTATTTTCCGGAAGCATTACAGTCCTTCTTACCATGCACCGGGAAGCCGAGCCTTGCATTTCCTGTTCCCGGGCATTTAAGCAATGATAATATAAGTAACTCAACTTCGGCCAATTTTCCAAAATTGAGAAGTAATATAAAAAACATTTCAAATAAGATCAATTTTATGACCTTGATTTTCAGAACACTACTTTTTCAGATTCCGAGATTTTTTAATGCGTATTAATGAATGCTATTTCATGAGTGGTTTCTTGAAATGCTGAAGTTATGGTAACCCTGCCGGCTTTATTTGTCCAGTCTCATTTACACAGCCTGCTTCCCGGATCTTCCCAAGCGGCAAAGCCGGGAATAAAAATGATCCACCACAAAGGCACCAAGGCCCAAAGGGCCACCAAGTAAACCCATTCCTTTTTTGTCTTTCTTGGTGTCTTGTCTGTATATGCGGATTATCTACGCCAAAACCGCAGATAATCCGGATACAGACTAACCCGCAGGATGACCCATTTCCTGTTGCAATTGGTCCAAAATGCCGTTCACAAAAGCCCCGGCATCATCTTGGCTGTATTTCTTGGCAATTTCAATGGCTTCGTTAATCACCACGCTCTTGGGCACTTCCGGACAGCGCAATAATTCATAGGCCGCCATTCTCAAAATATTGCGTTCAATGGTTGCGATACGTTCCAGTTTCCAGTGATGGGCTTTTTTGGAAATGAGCGCATCAAAGAATGCCTGCTCCTCGAGCACGCCTTTGGTAATGGTTTTGGCGTAGGCTTTGACCTCCTCGGCAGCGTCCTGGTTTTCCAGAAAATAAGCGACCACTGCTTGGGGGTCCAATTTGCCCAGGTCTATTTGAAACAACATCTTTAATGCGAACTCCCGTGCCTGTCTGCGTTGGCTCATGCTCACCTCTAGGCCAGGGCGTCGTTGAGATTGACGATTTCGATGGCTGCCACGGCGGCATTGAAACCTTTGTTACCGGCTTTGGTGCCCGCCCGTTCAATGGCTTGTTCCAGCGTGTCGGTGGTAATAATGCCATTAATGATGGGCGTACCTGTTTCCAGGGAAGCCTGGGCAATGCCTTTGGCCGATTCGGCGGCCACGATGTCGAAATGGGGCGTACCGCCCCTGATGACCGCTCCCAGACAGACCATGGCATCCGGTTTTTTCGTTTGGGCAATGCGTTTGGCAATATAGGGAATTTCAAAAGCGCCCGGCACCCAGACAATGGATACATCCTCGTCCTTGACGCCATGACGCAGCAGAGCGTCCTTGGCGCCCTCCAACAGCTGTTGGGAAATAAAGTCATTAAACCGGCTGACCACTAAAACAAAGTTCTTGTTTTCAGCAATCAATTGACCTTCATAGATTTTCATTAGTGCCTCCTTTGGCATAACTTGGGTTTTCACATATATCGCATAGCTAAATTTACCGGCAGGGGCACGGCGCGCCGTGTCCCTACGCACGCCAAAAATACCAATCCGCAAAGAAAGATAAAATGGCGATTTTTTTTGTGCACTTTGGCGCCTGCCTGGGCCCGCAGGTATGCATGAGACTGCCAGAGACGTCCCTTTCACATCATAGCTTTACCAGCCGGGGCAGACTTCTTATCTCGGCTTGCCCGGCTTAGAGATTAAGCAGATGGCCCAGTTTGTTTTTCTTGGTACGGATATAGTATTCATTGCATTCATTGGTCTGCATCTGAATGGGCACCCGTTCGGCAATGGTCAGACCATAACCTTCGAGACCCACGATTTTCCTGGGATTGTTGGTCAACAACCGTATTTTTTTCAATCCCAAATCAGCCAAAATTTGCGCGCCCGTGCCGTAGTCCCTTAAATCCGCCTTGAACCCCAGCCGTTCATTGGCTTCCACCGTATCCATGCCTTGATCCTGCAGATGGTAGGCTTTGATTTTATTGGCCAGTCCAATGCCCCGTCCCTCCTGGCGCATGTAAAGCAATACGCCATAACCATATGCATCGATCTGGGTCAGAGCACTGTGCAGTTGATCGCCGCAATCGCAGCGCAACGAGCCCAGCACATCGCCGGTCAGGCATTCCGAATGGACACGCACCAGGGG
>CAYVTN010000240.1:0-5065 GCA_964454395.1 uncultured bacterium
CATCGCCCCCACCATCAGGGCCGCTCCCAAACGAGGGTACAACACCACCGCCCTCATGATTTAGATCCTGGCTCCAGGACGCTGAATGAATTTCTTGATTTTCTTGTCGCCAATCCAGACTTTTTTGCCGGTTTTAAGGTCGGTTAAAGTCATGTCCACCTGGTAATAAAAGGTCTTTTTGCCGTAAGTGGCATCGGTGATTTTGGAAATGGTGCCCTGAAGCATGTAATCCGCGCCGGTTTCAGCGTACATTTCCTTTTTGGTGTCTTGTGAAGCATTAAGTTGCTGGTCTTCCCTTTCGGCGCGCAATTCCGCCCGTTCCCCTTTGGAGGTCACGAAATCAACGCTGCCATTGTTGATCAACTCGCGTTCAATATCATTTTTAAAGGTATCCACGGCAATATGCTCGTCGGTTTTGTTTTTAATGGTGCCCACTATGACCGTGGGGTTTTTTCCCGCCTTTTTCAGGAATCGGGCCAGCCAGGGTTTGGAAAGCGAATCTTTGACCATTTCTTCGGCCACCAGCTGCGAATCGGTATCATTCCATCGTCCCGATAAATCCACCACTTCATCACTGGAAATACGCCTGACACTGCCCGCACATCCGGCCAGGGCTGCAATCATGACAACAGAAAAAATCACATGCATTACTTTTTTCATCATTCCCTCCTCAAATTTTAATGGTCGGCAGCACTAAGATGGGCGCCTCGCCTCATCCTTCAAACAATTAATAATTCCAATGCAGCCCCAATTGAATGGACGGCCAGTTGATCTCATCGTTGATTTGATAGTAACTGAAGGGCTTTAAACTTTCGGTCAGGGATTTGACGTAAGCAAAGGCCACGGAAAATCCCAGGCCGTCGGCAAAATAATAGCTTAGGCCGGCGGAACCGAAAATCGCAAATATGTTTTCATGAGGCGAAGAGTAATAAAATACCGGTCCACCGCTGATAAACGGCGAGAAGCGCCCGGGCAACAGGAAAAATTTAATCGCCAGATCCATCGAGGTGCCGTTCAGGTAAGAACCGATGCCGCCGCCCATGGCCACATTGGCTGTGGCAAAACGGTCGTACTGCACACCCAGCACCAGCGGTCCGCCGGCTTGGATTGAGAAGTCATTATCATTTACTTTTAAGGGTGTGTTTTCAGCGATCATGGCATTGACTTTTTCGGTAACACGGGCGTTGGCGGCAAGGCCCACCAACAGGGATGATACAAAAAGCAAAGCAGACATAACAACACTCAGTTTCTTTCCCATAATTCCTCCCTATTCTAATTTCATTAAATCCAATGAAAGTGGTTTCATTGTATCCACCTTCCCTCTCTAACACAAGCAAAATTCTTCTGTCCTCCTTCCTTTCACTTGATTTTTTAACTGCCTTTTAAGACCCCCAACCCTACCAAAAGTTCCTGGCCCGGGCCGGGCTAAAGGTGAAAGAATTTTCAATCCTGGCCGCAAAAAAATTAGCTCATTAGTTACGCTTATGGCATAATAACGCCATTCTTTTTCAAGGAGACCGTCATGGCAAAACCGCATGTCAAAAAAACCGAATGGGTGAACAACGATTTTGGTCATGTGTATCTGGGCGAACGCCTTTATCAGGGGAAATCAACCTTTCAAAAAATGGAACTCTTTCAAAACCGGACCTTTGGCACCCTGCTCTTTCTTGACGGTAAAATTCAAATTTCGCAAAAGGATGAAGATCGCTACCATCAATATTTGGTGGACGCGCCCCTGTTGGCCCATCCCCGCCCGGCCGGCATTTGTATTATCGGTGGCGGTGATTGTTTTGCTTTGGAAGAAGCGGTCAAACATCCGTCTTTAAAACGCATTGTCATGGTCGAGATTGATCAAGGCGTGGTGGATTTTTGCACCCTCCATTATCCGGTCATCAAAAAAATCCGCCGCGATCCGCGCATTGAAATCATCTATAATGATGCCCGGCAATGGCTGGAAACGCACAGCGAGCTTTTTGACGTGCTGATCGTTGATCTCACCGAACCGTACGGACCTTCCAAAATGCTTTATACCAAAGAGTTTTATCAACTCTGCCAAAAGCGCCTTACCGACAAAGGCATCCTTTCCATTCACACCGACAACTATAGTCTCTTCCCCCAGTCTTATGCCACCATTTACAAAACCATTACCGCCGTCTTTCCTTATATGATGACCGCCCGCGTGGATATGCCTTCATTCGGGATGGGCTGGACCTACCGCATGGTTTCCGGCCGGCCCTTTTCCTATCCCCGTTTGCGCGCGCGCACCAAGGAGCTGGAAAAAGCCGGCCATGGCCTAACCCAGTTTACACCTACATCTTATTTGCTCGAACCCACACCCGAGGAACTGCATATTCTCAAAACCTGCGGCCGTATCTCCACGGACAAACGCCCTTTCGACAAGTTTGAAAAAATGCAGGCTAAAGTCACCCGGTAGGGGGCGTCCCTTTCTTATGATATCTATTCCGGTGTTGATCAAGGAGGAAACATGAAAAAGCTTATTGCTGTCGCAGCATTGCTGGCGATTTCCAGCCCGGTTTTCGCCGGCGGCTATTTTACTTTGGGTTATGCTTCCTTGGCTGTTCCCGCCAATTCCGACCTGGGGTTGAGCGCCGGAAACCAGCCGGAATTTAATATTGATGGCGGCTACCTGCTGGACAATGGATTGAATTTTTCATTCCGTTACGACCATCTTGATTTGGAAGATTATATAAAGGACGGGAAGAATGTCCGGGTGGTGAGCGTGGTTCCGGCCCTGGGCGTGGGCTATGCTTTTCGCTGGAACAGCCGCTTTCAGTGGTGGGTAAACGTTTTTCCCGGCTACGCGGTTTCCACCCGCTACCGCCTGGGAACCGACAATTACAAAGGTCAGGGGTTCGCCCTGACTTTATCCACCTCGGGCTATTACCATCTGAAGGGAAAAGCGTATCTGGGCGTGGAGCTCGGCTGGCGCAGCCTGGTGTCGGGCCTGAAAATTCCCGTTTCCTCCGGCCTGCCGGAAAATCCCAACCTGGATCTGGGCGGCTTTTTCGCCGGTATCTCGATCCGGCATATTTTTTAAACCCTTCTGCTGACCGCGTGGTTCCGGCCGGCGTTTTTAAAGCGGTTGCATATTAAAAACAGATCATGTATATAAATTGGATTCGGGTTTTACCATCTCAACTTCAGCAAATTTGCTGAAGTTGAGATGCCACGTCAAAACACCAAGGAAAAATGATGACCCAAAATCAATCCAAACCCAAAACCGCAATCGCGCCCACGCGCAGGGACGATTATCCTGAATGGTACCAACAGGTCATTAAGGCTTCGGACCTGGCCGAAAACTCACCGGTGCGCGGCTGCATGGTGATCAAGCCTTGGGGCTATGCGCTGTGGGAAAATATCCAAAGCGTGCTTGACGCCCAATTTAAGGCTACGGGCCATGTAAATGCCTATTTCCCGATCTTTATTCCCAAGAGCTTCCTGGAAAAAGAAGCCGAGCATGTTGAAGGTTTTGCCAAAGAATGCGCGGTGGTAACCCATCACCGCCTGCAGGCCGGCCCGGACGGCAAGCTGGTGCCTGCGGGTGAGCTGGAAGAACCGCTGGTGGTGCGGCCCACGTCCGAAACCATTATCGGCGCCATGTTTTCCAAATGGGTGCAATCCTACCGGGATCTTCCCATCCTTATGAACCAATGGGCCAATGTGGTCCGCTGGGAGATGCGCACCCGCTTGTTCCTGCGCACCACGGAATTTCTGTGGCAGGAAGGCCACACCGTGCATGCCACGCCTGAAGAAGCCATGGAAGAGACGCGGCGCATGCTGAACGTGTACGCGGATTTCGCCCAGAATTGGATGGCCATGCCCGTGATCCCCGGCGAGAAGACTGCGGACGAACGCTTTCCGGGCGCGGTCAACACCTATTCCATCGAGGCCATGATGCAGGACCGTAAAGCCTTGCAGGCCGGCACTTCGCACTTTCTGGGCCAGAATTTCGCCAAGGCTTCGGGAATAAAATTCCTCACGCCCGAAGGCCGGCAGGAACTCGCCTGGACCACCTCGTGGGGCGTTTCCACTCGGCTGGTAGGCGGCATCATCATGACCCACGCGGATGACAACGGCCTGGTCCTGCCGCCCAAGCTTGCGCCCGCGCATGCCGTGATTATACCAATCATCCACAATGAAGAAAGCAAAGGCCAGGTGCTGGCGTATTGTGAAAGTCTGCGCAAGGAGTTGGCCGCGCAAGCCTATCACGGCCGGCCGGTCAATGTAATCCTGGACAAAAGCGAAGGCCGCGGGGGGGATAAATATTGGTCGTGGATCAAGAAAGGCATTCCTGTCACCATTGAAGTGGGGCCGCGCGACATGGCTGCTAACTCGGTTTTCACAGGTCGCCGCGACAAGCTGGAGGAGAAGCGAACCGGTGTGCCACGGTCTGAATTCGTATCGAAATTCACGGTGCTTCTGGATGATATTCAAAGCACTCTTTTCCAGCGGGCCCTGGCCCTGCGCGAGGCCAATACCGTGCGTCTCGATAGCCAAGATGACTTTTACGCCTATTTCACGCCAAAAAATCCGGACAAGCCGGAAATTCACGGCGGCTTTGCCTACACCCACTTCAGCGGCGATCCCGCGGTCAGCGCCAAGATCCGTGAAGACTTGGCTGTGACGGTGCGTTGCATCCCTCTGGAGGGAGAAGCGGAGCCCGGCATTTGCCCCTTTGATGGAAAGCCCAGTCCACGCCGGGTCTATTGGGCCAAGGCGTACTAGGAGCTTGAGCAATTAGTTGCTCAAGCTCCTAAGCATTTGAAAATCGATATTAGAAAGTAGAAAAAATCATTCAAATGCGGTCTACTTTCAACTCTCTACTTTCATGTTCGGACTAAGTACTCAACCCCCCCCAGGTCTACAACTGCACTTTGAAGCTCACTTGCAGTCCATTTCGACACGCTCAGCCAACCGGCGGGAAAACCAACATCGCTGGCTTCAGACTAAGCTCTAACTAGTTCTTGTTGCGGAAAGTCGATTTTTCATACAAGACAGAGTGTGTAGGGGCACGGCATGCCGTGCCCCTAAACACTAAAAAATA
>CAYVTN010000241.1:0-5024 GCA_964454395.1 uncultured bacterium
CACCTATGATACGGTGATCATGCTGGACCGCATGAAGGAATTGGGCTTCAAGTTCGCCACTTTCGCGGGCATTACCGTGGCGGTGTCCGATATTATCATTCCCGGAGACAAGCCCAAGTTCATCGATCAAGCCAAGAAGGATGTGGCTGCCATTGAACGCCAGTATCAGCAGGGCGTTATCACCGACGGCGAACGCTATAACAAGGTCATCGATATCTGGACGCACACCACCGATTACGTGGCGGAGGTCATGATGGGTGAGCTGGCGCAGGACCGGGATGGCTTTAATCCCATCTTTATGATGGCCGATTCCGGTGCCCGTGGATCGAAGATGCAGATCCGCCAGCTGGCCGGCATGCGGGGCCTGATGGCCAAACCGCAGCAAAAGATCACCGGGGCCACCGGTGAAATTATTGAATCACCTATTATCGCCAACTTCCGGGAAGGGTTGAATGTGTTGGAATATTTTATTTCCACCCATGGCGCCCGCAAGGGGCTGGCCGATACGGCTTTGAAAACCGCCGATGCCGGTTACTTGACCAGGCGCTTGGTGGATGTGGCCCAGGATGTGATCATCACCGAAATGGATTGCGGCACCCTCAACGGCATTTCCATAGGCGCCATCCGCGAAGGTTCGGAAATCATTGAACCTTTAAAGGAACGTATTCTGGGAAGAGTGGCCGTGGACAATGTGGTGGATTTGCTGTCCGACGAAGTTTTGGTGCGTTCCGGGCAGGAGATCACCGAAGAAATTGCCGAGAAGATCGAAAATGCCGTGGTGGAACGCATCCGCATCCGTTCCGTGCTGACCTGTGAAAGCCGCCGGGGTGTATGCGCCAAATGTTATGGCCGCAGCATGTCCAACAACCGCATGGTGGAAGTGGGTGAAGCCGTGGGTATTGTGGCGGCCCAATCCATCGGCGAACCGGGCACTCAGCTGACGTTACGCACCTTCCATATCGGTGGTACGGCCAGCCGCGTGCTGGAAATTTCCAAAGTCGAAATTAAGAACGACGGTGTGGTGAGGTTGCATAACGCCCGGGTCATTAAAGCTCAGGACGGCACCAATATCGTGCTCAACCGCAATGCGGAAATGGCGATTTACGATGAGCGCGGTTCGGAACGGGAACTCTATCCCCTGCCTTATGGAACCATTCTGAAGGTGGAAGATAACGCCAAGGTCAAAAAAGGCGATGTGGTCGCACTGTGGGATCTGTACAATGTGCCCATCTTCTCCGAAGTTACCGGTATCGTGGACTTTGAAGACATCGTGGAAGGTAAGACCATGAAGGAGCAGACCGATGAAACCACCGGTCTTATCGGCCGGGTGATCATCGACCATAAAGAAGAAGAACTGCATCCTCAGATTGTCATCCGGGATAAGGAAGGCAATGTGCTTACCACTTATGCCATCCCGACAGGGGCCTACTTTACCGTGGACAACGGCCAGACCATCAATGCCGGCGACATTTTGGCCAAAATTCCACGGGAAATTTCCAAGACCCGCGACATCACCGGCGGTCTGCCGCGCGTGGCGGAGCTGTTTGAAGCGCGCAAACCCAAGGGCGCGGCCGTGATCAGTGAAATCGACGGCTCCGTGCATTTCGGGGGCCTGGTCCGAGGCATGCGCAAGGTCATGGTCAAACACGAGACGGGTATCGAAAAGGAATATCTGGTTCCCCAAGGGCGTCATCTCAATGTGCGCGAAGGCGACCGGGTACAGGCCGGTGAACCTTTAACCGACGGCCCCATCAATCCCCATGATATTCTCGAAATCAAAGGGGAGAATGAGGTCCAGGAGTATTTGGTGAACAAGGTTCAGGAGGTCTACCGCCTCCAGGGCGTGACCATCAACGACAAGCATATTGAAATCATAGTCCGCCAATTGCTGCGCAAGGTCGTGATTGAAGATGCCGGCGACACCACCTTCCTGGTAGGGACCCAGGTGGATCGTTTTGCCTTTAAGGATGAAAACGAACGGGTGGTCAAAACCGGCGGCCGGCCGGCCACGGCCCGTCCTATCTTGCTCGGGATCACCAAGGCCAGCCTGGGCACGGAAAGCTTCATTTCCGCGGCCAGCTTCCAGGAGACCACACGGGTGTTGACGGAAGCCGCCATCGCCGGCAAGGTGGATGAGCTGCGCGGCCTTAAGGAAAATGTCATCATGGGGCATCTGATCTCCGCTGGAACAGGCATGCCTGAGTATCAGACCATGCGTTTGGAGTTGGAAAAAATCAGACCGGCTGACGAAGAAGCAGAAGTACTGGAAGTTTCGCAGAACTAGGCCGGGAATGAAGATCTGTCCCACGCCGGGCCCTAAAGGCCAAAAGGTAAGGGTTTGCAGGGGCTTAAACGTTTGAGCCCCTGCATGCGCAAAATGGTGATTTGTCTTGCGGGTGTGTGAACTTGGTCGTATGCAGGTATTGTTTTGCGTGGGGACAAATTCTTTGGTTACCATCTGTCCTTTGCCAAAAAATAAATCCAAAAATCATGAAAAATTCAAAAATTGCAGTTGACATTAAATTCCAATTTTAATATAATTCGACTCCTTTGTGAAAACACGGGCGTCGTGGCAATTAACAACTGAATGACAAAAAACATCCGATTGTACTCGGGAGGCTTCATCGTATCATTGGCGGTCAGCCAATGTTTAAGAAGAAACCGCGATTTTGACGTGATGTCCGGATCGAAGGTCTTCCCAAAGTACTGGTTTTGCTGACGTTTTGACCCGCAGGCGGGGTTGGAGCGGTTAAACAAAAAGGCGGATGTTTTCCGCCTTTTTTTATTTTAAGCACACTATCCGCCCTTCAGGGGCTAAAAGAGGATAGAAACTATTATGGAGGTCGAGTATGCCGACCATTAGTCAGTTGGTTCGAAAAGGGCGTGCGGAGATAAAGCAAAAAAGCGACTCGCCGGCGTTAAAATCCTGCCCGCAAAAACGCGGCGTTTGCGTGCGCGTGTACACGGTCACACCCAAGAAACCCAATTCCGCACTGCGCAAAGTGGCCCGTGTGCGTTTGTCCAATGGCATGGAAGTAACCTGCTATATTCCGGGCGAAGGCCATAATTTGCAGGAACACTCCATTGTGCTGATTCGCGGCGGACGTGTGAAGGATCTGCCCGGTGTTCGTTATCATATTGTTCGGGGAACGCTGGATACGGCCGGTGTTCAAAAGCGCCAGCAAGGGCGATCCAAATACGGCTTGAAAAAGCCCAAAAAATAGGAGGCAGTTCTCCATGCCTAGAAGAAAAGAAGTTGCCAAACGGCCCCTTGACCCGGATTACCGCTTCAACAGCACCCTGGTCACGAAGTTTATCAACAACATCATGAAAGACGGCAAAAAAAATATTGCGGAAGGCATTTTTTATAATGCCTTGGACATTATCAAAGAGAAAAACGGCGATCCCACGCTGAACACCTTTAAACAAGCCGTGGAAAATGTCAAGCCCCAGCTGGAAGTGAAGTCGCGGCGCGTGGGCGGGGCCAACTATCAGGTGCCGATTGACGTACGGCCGGAGCGGCAAATTTCTTTGGCTATTCGCTGGCTTCTGGATGCTGCCCGGGCCCGCAGCGCGCAAAGTATGGAAAAGGCTTTGGCTGCCGAACTGCTGGAAGCTGCCGGCAATCAGGGTGCGGCGGTTAAAAAGAAAGATGACACCCATCGTATGGCGGAGGCCAACAAGGCTTTTGCCCATTACCGTTGGTAATCAGTTGATAAGGAGTTAGTAACGTGTCCAAAGGAAATGATTTATCCAAGGTCCGCAACATCGGGATCATGGCCCATATTGACGCCGGGAAAACCACGATCACCGAGCGGATTTTATATTATACCGGCCGCTCGCACAAGATCGGGGAAGTGCATGACGGTGCGGCCACCATGGACTGGATGGAGCAGGAACAGGAACGGGGGATCACCATTACCTCGGCGGCCACCACCTGTTTTTGGAAGCATTACCGCATCAATATTATTGATACGCCCGGACACGTTGACTTTACGGTGGAAGTGGAACGCTCCCTGCGCGTGCTTGACGGCGCGGTGGCGGTGTTTGACGGCGTCAGTGGCGTTCAGCCCCAGTCGGAAACCGTATGGCGTCAGGCGGATAAATACCGTGTGCCCCGGTTGGCGTTCATCAATAAAATGGACCGTTTGGGCGCGGACTTTATGAAGTCGGTTAAAAGCATCCGGGAAAAACTGGGCGCTAAAGCCGTGCCCATTCAAGTACCCATCGGCGCGGAAGCGGACTTTCGCGGGGTGGTGGATCTGATTGAGATGAAGCAGATCGTCTGGAAGGACGAGAGCCTGGGCGCGGAGTTTGAAGTTTCCGATGAGATCGATGAGACCGTGTTTTTTATTGCCCGTGACAAGCGGGAAAAACTTATCGAAGCGCTGGCGGACTTTGATGACGTCTTGATGGAAAAATTCCTGGGCGGAGAGGAAGTCACGCCGGTGGAAATCAAGACCGCATTGCGCAAAGCAGTGCTGACTGGAAAATTGACCCCCGTGCTTTGCGGTACGGCCTTCAAAAACAAGGGCGTGCAGCCCCTGCTGGACGCAGTGGTGGAATACCTGCCCTCGCCCCTGGATGTGCCGCCGGTGGAAGGCACCATCCCGGACACGGAGAACAAAGAGTTGCGCAAAGCCAATGAAGATGAACCTTTCTCGGCCTTGGCCTTTAAAGTCATAACGGACCCCTATGTCGGGAAACTGACCTATTTTCGCATTTATTCGGGGAAAATTGCTTCCGGGTCCTATGTGGAAAACGTCAACAAAGGCAAGCGCGAACGCATTGCCCGTATTTTGCAAATGCACGCCAACAAGCGCGAAGAAATTGAAGTGGCCACTGCCGGCGATATCGTGGCGGGCGTGGGCCTGAAAGTCACCACCACGGGCGACACGCTGAGCCAGGACGGCGCACAGATTTTGCTTGAGTCCATGACATTCCCTGAACCGGTGATTTCGGTGGCCATTGAACCCAAGACCAAAGTTGACCAGGAAAAAATGGGCGTGGCCTTGCAGAAACTG
>CAYVTN010000242.1:0-5006 GCA_964454395.1 uncultured bacterium
ACCGGATGCAAAATGTTAATGGTGATTAATTCTTGAAATTTCGTTGCCTTTGAGCTGCTCAAAAAGCCCGGAGAAGTATCTTGCTTCTCCGGGCTTTTTATTAGGCAATCATCCGAGGATCATCAGAAAGTGAACCATACGGCTACCAGCCTTTTCCTTCCATTGACAGCCCTTTAAAAAGGTGTGATGATTTCATTCAAAGCGCGGCATGTCTATTCCTGACCAACGCGGATTTTTCAAAGCCAAAAGAGGGTAACCATGGCCCAACCAGACCTCCATTCCATCGGCGCCTTGAAAGAAATTGCCCCTTTTCAATGGCTTATCAGCAGGCAGGATCACCCAAATATGAAGGTTGATGGGCTAGTATTTGCGGATGAGCAGCTTATGCAAGCGGCCATGCAGGATAAAGCCCTGGAACAGGTACGCAACGTGGCCTGTTTGCCGGGGATTGTAGGTTACGCCCTGGCCATGCCCGACATCCATTGGGGGTATGGCTTTCCCATTGGCGGCGTAGCGGCCTTTGACTTGGAGCAGGGTGTTATCTCTCCTGGCGGCGTGGGCTATGACATCAACTGCGGAGTGCGGTTAATCCGCTCTGATTTGCAGGAAAAAGACCTGCGACCTCATCTGCAAACCTTGGTCAAGGTGTTGTACCAAACCGTGCCGAGCGGCGTGGGCAGCGAGGGCCGGATTACCTTAAAGCCTGCCATGATGAAAAAGGCACTCCGTGACGGGGCGGCCTGGGCTGTGGCGCAAGGTTATGGCACGGCCGGCGATTTGGATCATACTGAAAGTCTGGGCCGGCTGCCCGAAGCTGATGACGAGCTGGTCAGCTCCAGGGCCAAGGAGCGGGGGACGCAGCAGCTGGGGACACTGGGTTCGGGCAACCACTTTCTGGAAATACAAAAAGTGGATGAGATTTATGACCAGACGGCGGCCCAAGCCTTTGGGTTGGAAAAAGGTCAGATCACCATTTTGATCCATTGCGGTTCCCGGGGTCTGGGCTATCAAGTCTGCGACGACTTTTTACCTGTCTTTATGCAAGCCTCACGGAAGTATGGTAGTGAGCTGCCGGACCGGCAATTGGCCTGTGCACCGGTCAAATCAAGGGAAGGGCAGGATTATTTTGCGGCCATGGCCGCAGCCGCCAATTATGCCTGGGCCAACCGGCAATGCATCACCCATTGGGTCAGGGAAAGTTTTGAACAGGTCTTCCGGAAAAGCTGGTCTGCCTTGGGGCTGCGTTTGGTTTACGATGTGGCGCACAATATTGCCAAGATCGAAACCCACCAAGTGGAAGGCCGGTCTCTGCCGGTGTGTGTCCATCGTAAAGGCGCCACCCGCTCTTTCCCAGCCGGTCATCCTGATATACCGGAGGATTACCGCAGCATCGGCCAGCCGGTCTTGATTCCGGGAAGCATGGGCACGGCCTCCTATGTGGCGGTGGGCACGACCCGAGCCAGGACGCTGTCTTTTGGTTCCACGGCGCACGGCGCCGGCCGGCTCCTGTCCCGTCATGGTGCCTTGAAAAAAATCAAAGGTCAGGCCCTTCTGCGGGAAATGGCGGCCAAGGGGATTGAAGTGATGGCCCATAACCGTAAAACCCTGGTGGAAGAGGCGCCCCAGGCTTACAAGGATATTGACCGGGTGGTGGATGTGGTTCACTGCCTGGGATTGTCCGGAAAGGTCGCCCGGTTGGTTCCTATGGGCGTGATCAAAGGATGAAAGGTTTTGAGTTGTTGGAGCATACCGCGGACATCGGCTTGAGGGTCTGGGCGTCCTCGCGGGAAGGTTTTTTCCAACAAGCTGCAGCAGGCTTGAATGCCATTATGACCCGCCGGCTGCCCGGCGTCCCGGTCAGTGAACTAACGTTTACCTTGACCGGCCAGGACGACCAGGCGCTGGTGATCCGCTTTTTGAATGAACTTATTTTTCAGGCCATGGTCCATCATCTGGCCGCAACCAAGGTGAAGGTGGAGAAGCAAGGCCGGCGCTTGCAGGTGTCGGGTACTTTTGGCACCCTGGAGAAAGGCGCCTTGGAGCGTGAAGTTAAAAGCGCCACTTATCACCGCCTGAAGGTGTCCTCAAGCAAGGGGCTGTGGAGCGGTGAAATTTATTTTGATTTGTAAGCCAAGGCGCTGAGGAGTGTTGGTAAGCGATGATCATGGACGAGTTAATCAGAACCTGGTACGAGAGCAAACAAAGCCATCAGTCCTTTGGCGTAAAAACCATTTTTGACGTGGAGTATGCCCATGTCAAGATGGAGAACGACGATGATTTTTTTATGACCCGTGAAGGCCTGCCTCTTCTGGAAGCGCATAACCCCGTGGATTTCAGGGCTGAAAGTCCCTGGTTTAAGGAGCATGCCCGGCGCTTGGCGGGCACCAGTTGTGTTTATAAAGTCAAGACCAGGGCCATTGACAATCAGGAGCATGACCTGGTAATCAAGTGGAACCGCATGGGCGAAGAAATTCCGGGGGCCGAGATCTACGAAGACTTGCTGCACGCCCGTTTCAACAGCCCTTTTGAAGAATTTGCGCTGGTACAGCAGTTGCGAGAGGCGGTAAGCGACTCTCCTTATTTGATTGCCATTCAAAAACCCCTGGCCATTTATGTTCCCGCCCAGCGCCACAAATTTTGGCAAACCGGCCGCAGTGAATACAAGATGAAAATGCTCATCAACCAGCACGTGGATGTGGACCTGGATATGAACCGGCTCTATATGATGATTTACCAATGGGTGGATGGCATGGATGCAGCCCTGGCTTTTGAAAGGCGGCTGCTCAGCAATGACCAAGCCCGCAACCTGGCGGCTGATGCCGCGGAAAAGCTCAATCGTTTGGGTTTTGTGGTGCGCGACAATAAACCCAACCATGTGGTTATTGATCCCCGGGGCCTGAACGGCGGGAACCGGGCATCCTGCCCGGCAGATCACTATGCGTTGATTGATTTTGAACTACTGGCGCATACCGAAGAAAAAGAACGGATCCTGAAAAAAGTTAAACGCAAGGATTACCATCGCCGCCAAAAGAACCGCTTTTCCATAGAAGTTCCGGCCACCATTACCAATGGTCTGAATCATATGCGTATTTTTGGCGTGGATTACATCTTTGGCGAGGTGGAGAGCACCAAAGGCCGCCTTTGGGTGGTGGGCAAGGATCCTTATTTGTTTGACTTTTTCATGCCTGAGCGGTGGGAAAATACCAAGCGCACCAAAATATCCATGTTCAGCGAGAGTTATTACACCATTACCAAGGACAACCTGCATGTGGTCTGGGAAGTCTCCAAGGTTGGACTGGTGCCGGACATGGACCCCTTCCTGGAAGATGAACGCAAAATCCTGGACTATGGGTACAACAGTCCTTTTGAAGAGGTTCAACTGGCCGTGGCATTAAGCCAAAAGGGCGTGGCCACCATATATCCCAGGGCTATTTACATGATGGCCCGCAAGACCGATATCATTGCCCGTTTTTTCGACAATCAGCGCTATGAAACCCACAAAACCCTTACCGCACCCGACGGCAAACCAATTCTGTTGAAAGACCGTCACTACGTCACCATATGGGGTTACTGGAACGGTCCTGATGAACGTCTGGCCGAGACGGAAGATGATTTTTGTGAGGGCATCAACACCCTCTATGCCTACAGGGAAGGCATCATTTCACGGGAAGAGTATATGGACATCATTCAGCTTATCAAGGGAAAATTGCAGCGGGTAGGCGTGGAGGACTTGAACCTGAGCGGCAAGCATTTGCTCATTTCGGTCAACAAAGAACGCAAGATTATTCGCGACAGCTGCGGCCTGCCTGATATTCGCATCTGCAATTTCGAGTTTTTGAAAAAAATGCCTCAAGCCGGAGAAATCAAATAAACGGCAGCATTTTTTCCTCTTTCCCTATTTTTTTGGAACTGTGTGGTAAGGTTCCGCAAAAAGGCGAGGGTGCCATCTTGCTGTGGAGAAATTGACTAAGACCATTCAAAAAAAGAGGGAGGTATCATGAAGAAAATTTTGGCAATAACGAGTGTGGCGCTGTTGGGGTTGGGTATTGGACTGGCGGCATTTCTGGCCTACATGGGGATGTTTTCGAAGGTGACGGTTTCAGAAAAGAGCATGGGGCCCTATACCATGGTCTATGAAGACTATCAGGGGCCGTACCAGGAAACGGGAAAAATATTCATGAAGGTCTATCAGCAGATGAAAAAAGAAGGGATTAATCCCACCCTGGGGCTTGGCATTTATTACGATGATCCCCGCAAAGTTGATAAATCCAAGCTGCGCTGCGAATGCGGCCTGGTGGTGCCGGAGGCGGACCTGGCCAAGGTGAATGACTTGAAAACCCGTTATCAGGTTAAAACGATCGCGCAGCGCCAATGCCTGGTGGCCGCTTTTCCCCTGCGCAATGCCTTGTCCTACAGCCTGGGGCCCATGAAAGGCTATCCGGCTTTGATGCAAGCCGCCCAGGCCAAAGGCTATACCATGGACATGCCTTATGAATTGGATGATATGCAGGGCAAAATGATTTATTATGTGGCACCGATTAAGCAGGGCGCTCATTAATCCCCGGAGGAATGACATGGAAATTAAAATCGAAAAATTATCGGACAGCGATATTGAAAAACAAGGCATCAAAAAATGGCCGGTCTGGGAAAAGGAACCAAGCCGGTTTGATTGGAGCTACGACACCCAGGAACAATGCCTGCTTCTGGAGGGTCAAGCCAAAATTCAAACTTCCGGCGGCAAGGAAGTGACCATTCAGGCAGGAGATTTCGTCACCTTTCCCAAGGGGCTGCAGTGCACCTGGCATGTGGTGGAGGCAGTAAGGAAACATTATAGATTTGAATAGATAGTTTCTGTTGCGGAAAAGGTGCTTTAATACGTTCCCATTTATCAACGGGGCTTGCTGCCGAAGGCGTCCCTTTCGTATGATATATTACCAGTCGGGGCTCCGGAGATGAATGGGACATAAAATAATAAAATTCAACTCGTATCAAATTCCCTGCGGCTT
>CAYVTN010000243.1:0-1001 GCA_964454395.1 uncultured bacterium
GAGGGGGAATGGGGCTGGATCGAGGAAATCCGCAGCACCTATGTGGTGGTCAGAATCTGGGACCTGCGGCGCCTGGTGCTGCCCATCGCTTATTTTATCGAGAAACCATTTCAGAATTGGACCCGGCAAACCGCGGACCTGCTGGGCACGGTTTTTCTGTATACGGATTATACCGTGCCGGTGCAGGCCGTGCGGGAACAGCTGTTTAAAGTCCTGGAGGGCACACCTCTGTGGGATAAAAAAGTCTGGAATCTTCAGGTGACGAACAGCACGGACAAGAGCATGGAGCTGCGGGCTTTGATGAGCGCGCCCAATGCTTCCCAGGCCTGGGACCTGCGCTGTTATGTGCGCGAACAAATGATTGCCTTTTTACAGGAATCTTACCCCCAGAGTTTGCCCAAAGTTCGCGCTACGCTGGAGCCGCAAGGCAAAGACACTGTAAACTGATGATCTAAGCTCCAGCTTTTGGGCGGTCCGGGCCAGCAACCGGTCCTGAAGCCACTCCAGTTCCTCCTTGGTGCCGCCCTGGCCAAAGGTCAAGGTGGCCTGATCGGAAACCATGGTCAACGCCAGGGCCCGGTTGCGGTTTGGATCTTCCGCCAGCTTGATTTTCTCAATGACGTTGAACAAGATTTCCTTGCTGCTTAGCACGTTGCCCGCGATGGTCGTGGTCACGGCGACCGCTCGAGCGGTCATGGTCAGCCGTATTTCCACCAGGGAAACAGCCAACAAAATCAAGCCCATCATGCCGCAAGGCATTAAGATCTCCATGGCTTTAAGTGCCATGGCCGCTGCCGCCCCGCCGATCAGCAAAATCAGGCCCATCAGCCAGGTCCCGCTTTCCCTTTGTTCCCACGACTCAAACGAGCTGCGGCCGAACAAGGCTTTCGGGCCGGCCTGAGCCAGCACAAAGCTTCTCATTTGATCCAAGGTGCACCGGCTGGAGGTGAGCTCCGCCCAGCCCAAGGCGTTAAAAAGCAGGCCAAACCCGATAAAAACCA
>CAYVTN010000243.1:1011-3971 GCA_964454395.1 uncultured bacterium
CAGAGGAAAAACCCTGGACATGGTTCCCACGGTATTGGGCAGCTGGATGAAGTTGGTATAAACACCGATCACCGCACCCACCAGCATGAAAAAAGTCCCAAACAGAACAAACGCGGTCATGATCATGTTGCGAATTTTATCGGGATTCATATGGTCCTCTTTTACATAAAATTAAACAATCGCCTTTACTTCTCCCAGGTCACTTCCCATTTCCAAGCCTCGGGATCGGTTTCGATTTTTTGCACGGCCACATTTTTCAAATGCAGCAAATCGCCGACGCCCTTTAAATAACCGCACATGTACTCGCGCAAAAAGGGCGGATAATCAGGATATTGTTTTAAAACCATGGTGAAGTGCTGATCCTTGAAATTCTCGATCAAGGCTTCGCCACGCTCATAAAAAGAACTCCAAATCTTGGCCACCCGCTTGACGACGTATTCCACTGTTGGAATGCGGATAAATATTTGATAAAACCTGGGCATGCTGTCTTTGGCCATGGTATAAGCCAGTTTCTGCAGGGCCAAAGGATCGTTGGGATAAAGGGTCCTGGCCAGCAGGGCCACGCTGTTGGTCTCCTCGTTGGTATCGAGTTCACGCCAGGAAACGGCCATGGCATGCTCAAAGGTATCGCGCGCCTCCGGGCTGAGTGAAGCCAAATATTTTTCCTGGATCTCCTGCGGTTGCTTTTTGAGGATTTTTCTCATGGTGTCTTCCGCGCTGCCTTTAACCTTGGCCATGCCATCACCTCTTGTCATCCGCCAACCCTATGGCCTTCAATGATTATCCTATTTTTACTATCGGCAGACAGGGAGTGCTTAATGAATTCCTGTTGCGGAAAAACATTTAACCGGCTGCGGAAGAACCCTTGCAGATGTAAATTCTTGCGCCTGCTTCGACCGGACAGGCGTAATATAAGATAATTCCAAATTTTTTCCCAATAAATTTTGATGCGGTGTATAATATTAACTTTAATTTCCTTTAGCCCGTAACTTCTTATGGAACCATGATTCACTTTTTTGAAAGGCGGTGAGGCGATAATGCGAAAATTAAATTGCTGGGAATATAAACATTGTGGTTGTGAGCAAGGCGGGGTCAATGTGCCCCGTTGCGGTGTTTGCCCGGCATTCCTGGAAGGCCGTATGGATCAGGTGCACAACGGCAACAACGGCGGCCGGTGTTGCTGGATTATACCCGGAACCTTATGCGGAGGGCAGATGCAGGACAATTTTGCCAAAAAATATAAAGATTGCGAACGCTGCGATTTCTATAAAAAGGTTAAACAGGAAGAATATCCTAATTTTAAATTGTCGGGTTGGCTGCTGAAGAAGTTGCAAGACTGAAACGTCCGTCCCTGCCGGACCGGCCGGCTGAGATCCTGTCAGCTGGCCCGGTTAATTAAAATAAGGTTTTATCTTCCGGGCAATGAGCTCGGCCTTTTCCTTGTCAATAAACAGGGCCACCAGGTTTTTGACTTTATTACAGGCTTTTTTGAGGTCTTCATTGTTCAAGGGCATTTGTTCCAATTCCTTGGCAATGATCTTCCGATAAACCTGTACATAATCCGTCCCGAGTATCCGGTTGATTTCATGCGTCACAATTATCTGTTTCTCCGAAAACTCCGTGGAATTTCCGTCCATGGCGGTCATGAGCTTACAACCCCAGATCTTTTATAATACGCTGGTACAAGTTAATGACAATAATGACAAAAAAAGCGCCGAACAGGAAAATAAGACTGGCCACCAGGTCCTTGGTGGCGGCATTCAGTACGGAGTAAAAAGGGATGAGTAAATACCCCAACACAAACAGACCGATCAGGGTAGTCAATATGTTCCAGGTGGATTTGACAATGCCACCGGGAATGGTGCCTCGCAACTTGAGGGCCTGAAAAAAAGCTATCAGAATAGCTGCAATCGCGGCAATATCAATAATAAGCGTCACTGTCATCGTCAACATCCTTCCTTTCTTTTTCTGAGATTGCCGGGGATGGCCTGGGGCAGGAAAATTTTTTCCCGGCATGACCATTTTCGACCAAACCCGGATGATTTGAATGCTTTTTCTGATTTTATTACTTTTATTTTCTTTTGACAAGCATCATCGCCTTTCATAATCCACCATCAAATTCCGAATCGGCTTTTAGCCCAACCCTGTTGCTGAAAAATAGGTTCACCCGAATAATAAAGCACCTATCCACAATTTCAGAGTTGAAATCCATCTCAAAATGGCAACAAAAGCTCACCGCAAAGGCGCCGAAGTCGCAAAGTTTTTTTGCAAACAATTCCCTTTCAACAGAATATCGCCTTCCTTTGCGAGCTTGGCGCCTTTGCGGTTAAGAATTTTTTCCGGTTTGTCCGGGTTAGGTAAGAGGCCCGCCTTTGGCCTGGCTGATCCCAGAGTGGCCCTTGCCAAAATCAAGCAAGTACGCGTTAAAAAAGATGCTTCCCAAGTACAGGCGTTGATCAAGGCCTATCATGAAAACGCCAAACGCCGTGACGGGTACGGTCTCTCCATTCAAATTTCCATTCTACGACCCATGGTCATCCGGACCTGTAAGGACGTCGCCGCCGGTTTTTACCTGGCGCGCCTGCGTCAGGACGGCCGGGACTTTGCCAAATGTAAAATCGTCTTGCTTAAATAAGAAATTGGTGCCGGCCCTTTTTGGGTTGAGTGAGATCAAACGATTCGAAGGATTGGTTCTAGGCACCGTCGTGGGAATTACTGCGATGACCTGGATCGTTCATTTTCATGGGGAAGTGGAGATAAAGATGACGATATGGGCTGGGTGTTCACTGATCCAAAGCTAAAATGAATGTGTTTGCCGAAGCGAGATTTTTATTTGTTTAAATGTGCGAAAAGCAGTTTCCATTATCTATTTTAAGGTTATGTCCCAGATGACCCCCGTATCCTTTTTGTTCACCTTTACAGAGATGTTTTTTTGGCCGGCAATTTCCAACAACCCGTGT
>CAYVTN010000243.1:3981-4973 GCA_964454395.1 uncultured bacterium
TAGATAGGCAGATTTCTTTTGGAAAGGTCGGATAATCCATGACACTAAAACGAAACTGGCGGGATGATATCTGCTCAACATGACTATTCCCGGCCGTGTGATGCGCCTGCCACAAACTGGCTGATTTTTTTAAAATTGCTTCTATGCTGATGATTTTAAAAACAAACCGATAGAGGGTCTTAATATCTTCCTTGGCCTCCTCCAGACCCAGAACATAAGCTGCTTCGTCTTGACTTTTATGGGGATATAAAACCTTGCTGCAATAAGCCCAAAACCGGGCCAGCATTTCTATGGGAAACCAGTGAAACGACAAGGTGTTTTCCCACGTTTTTCTATCTTCTTCGCTAAGCAATTCATGGATAAGGTTTTCAGCGCCTGCTTTTTTGATTTTACTGCGTAAAAACACCAGGGCTGCGCCCTTGCAATCTGCCATCACATACCTCCTGCCTTTCAACTCTCTTAATTAGTTCCTGTTGCGGAAAGACAAATTTTCCGAAAAACCGTCATGGCCATTGTATCCATCCTTAGGCGGCATTGAGAAAAAACGCTTCAGCGAGCGTTTTTTCTCTCTGAGGCGGTTTGCTCTGCAAACCGGTGCCGGCCACTTTTTTACAAGTCCTTCTACAAGCCCTGCACTTTCATCTGCTGCGGATAGGAGACGGTAAACTCCAGCGGTATCTCCAGCTTTTCTCCGGCCTTAATCGTTTCATGCCATTCCAGAAGGTTTTGCGCGCTCTTTACAAACTTAGGGTCATGGTCATGATAGGCGGGTTTAACCAGATTGACCTGAATGTCGTTATTGGTGGGCAGGGGCAGCTGATCCTGAATTACCACTTCATGGTCATGCCGTTTGTGATTGGTGATGGTGATCCTATAGGCAAAACCCACCTGAATCCTGCCGCCAAACACGCCTTCGGTTTGCTGTTTGCGGTTGATCAATTTATACGCCACCTTGAAGCCTTCATCAGCACCCAGGGATGCCTGAAAGGTTT
>CAYVTN010000244.1:0-4966 GCA_964454395.1 uncultured bacterium
TTCATGAATACCTTTGTGTCCAAAAGCCGATTCGAAATTTGACGGTGGATTTTGGAGGTATCAGGATCTTGAGAAAACGCTTTTTATCGATTATACTTTATAGAGTGGTTGCCAAAGGACCTCACGAGAAAGGAAAAACCCCATGCTTGATTTGCAGCACGTCATTTCCGGCCGTCGAAACATTAGTTACGGGCGAATCCTGAGGACACTGGCGTGGACCATGGTGCTTTGTTTGTGGAGCCTCCCGGCCTGGGCGGAATTCGGCAGCACCACGCCCAAGAACGGCAAGGTCACCACCTGGATTCAAGGCAAGGCTGATCTCGTTCAATGCCTGGCCATTCAAAGCGACGGCAAAGTGGTCGCGGCCGGGTCTTCCGTCAATCCTTCAACCTCTGCCCCTTCCTTTGCTATAGCGCGCTACACTAGCCAGGGCGATCTGGACACCGGTTTCGACAATGCCGGAATCCCCGCGGGAACGATCATAAGCCCGATCGGATCCCAGGCGTATGCAAATGCCATAGCAGTGCAAAGTGACGGGAAAATCCTTGTGTCCGGTTATGCTATAGTTTCCGGCACCTATTATTTTGCCATGGAACGGTTCTTGGGCAGCAATGGAGCTTTGGATAATGGTTTTGGAAGCGGAGGACTGGTGACCACCAATGTCGGCCAGTATTGCGCGGCGACGGCCATGGCTTTGCAGAGTGACAACAAAATAATATTAGCCGGCAGAGTCAATTCAAGCGGCTACCATGTGGTCATGGCGCGCTACAATACCGACGGCAGTTTGGATACGACCTTCGGCACCGGCCCAGGGTATACTGTGGCACCGCAGGTCACGAATACTTCTTATAATACCGGCCTGGGCGTTTTCATCAATAGCAACCAAAAAATCGTGCTGGTCGGGTACGGTAGCGGGAGCGGTGGGACTGGTCCAATACTTTTTTGTTACAGCAGCGATGGCAGGACATTAGATACCACCTTCGCCGGAGGCAAGGGCGATACGCTGGATGCCAGCGGAGAAATTACCTCGCCCTTGGCCGCAGCCCTGCAAAGCGACGACAAAATTGTCGTGTGCGGCTACAACAGCACTTCGCATTTTGCCTTGGCCCGCTATCAAAGCAACGGCCTTGTGGACACCACGTTCGGCAGCGGAGGTTATGTGGACACCCCCCTGGTGGGCAGCTCACAATCATGGCCCAACGCCGTGACCGTGACGGCCGGCAACAAGATTGTAGCGGCAGGGTATTATTTCAATACGACGGCCGCGGCCAGGGATTTTGCCGTGGCGCGTTATTTGAGCACCGGCGCATTGGATAATTCATTTAACGGCACGGGTTATGTCACCACGAATTTTAACGGGTATGCCAATTATAATGACTCGGCAAACGCAGTCGCTTGGCAAAGCGACGGCAAAATTTTGGCCGGCGGCTATACCACGAATAACAGCAATAACAGACAGTTTGCCCTGGCGCGTTACAACGCCGACGGCAGCCTGGATGAAGCACCCACGCCCACGCCGACGCCCACGTCCAGCCACACCCCGACGCCGACGCACACGCCCACCATATCTCCAACGATGACGCACACGCCTACCATATCGCCGACGTCCACCATTTCCCCCACATTTACGGATACGCCCACCATCACCCCTACCTCCACGTTCACCAGGACCATCACCATGACGAGTACCAGAACCAGGACCCCCACCAGAACGACGACCCTGACCATCACGCCTTATCGGATTGCCGAGGGCGAAGTGATTTCCTATCCTTCACCGGCCATGGGCAAGCACGTTTGGTTTTACTACCAGGCCGAACCGGGGGAACATGATCGGATCGAAATCTTTAATCTTCTCGGAGAGAAATGCGTGGAGCTCCCCGAGCAAACAACGGCTGGTGGTTACCAGCGAATGGTCTGGAATATTGCGAATGTGGCGCCGGGGATTTACATTTACCGTTTGATCCGGGTACGGACCAACGGAACCACGGTTTCAGGCTGGCACAAGTTTATTGTGGTCAAGCAGTAATCCGCCTGCCAAAGTTCACAATGCCGGCCAAAAGCGCTTGACGACAGCACAATATCCGCTAAGATGGGCGCATGGATTACGTTGACTTTCCATCTCTGCGCGCTTCCCATAACCCACCCGGACGTTGCAGTGGCTTGATGACAGAAAGGCGGTAGCATGGACAAGGACCGTTTGGAAGCTTTCAGCGACGGCGTTTTTGCTATTTTGATTACCATTTTGGTGCTTGATTTAAAAGTGCCGCGTGGGGCGGCCATGTCTTCCTTGGTTCCCTTATGGCCAGTATTTATCAGTTATATCATGAGTTTTGTTTTTCTCGGTATTTATTGGAATAATCATCACCATCTTCTGTATGCGACCCGGAAGGTCGGCGGCAGGGTCCTGTGGGCCAACCTCCATCTGCTTTTCTGGCTCTCACTTATCCCTTTCACCACCGGCTGGGTGGGGGAAAACCAATTTGCCTCAGCGCCTACTGCGCTCTACGGTGCGGTGCTGCTGATGGCCGCTGTCGCCTATTACATGCTGCTACGTGCTATTCTGGCTACCCAGGGCCGTGATTCCCTGCTGGCCGTAGCTGTAGGAAAGGATGTGAAGGGCAACCTTTCTTTGGTAATTTACCTGGTCGCCATTCCCATTGCTTTTTACAACCGCTGGATCGCAGGGGCTTGCTATGTAGCGGTCGCCCTGATCTGGCTGGTTCCGGATCCACGGATTGAAAAAGCGCTGGCAGCCTATTCCCAATCCAGGAAAACCCCGGGCGAGCCGGACGGCGGCTGATCATCGCCGCTCGCAGGGGGGTAAGGCCGTAACCCGGCATGGCCGTTGGTTGCTAAAAATGGTTTTTCTGCAACAAAAACTAACTAAAAACAACCTCCACCTTGTTTTCCGTTAATTTAGATACGGTCAAATTTTCCTTGTAGTATTTACCGACGCCCTTAATTAAACCAATGAACAGATCGATTAAACCACGCGGTGATTTGTAGGTCATGATCAGGGTCTTATCATCCTTCCATTCATAATCAAAACGCGGTGGTTTGGCATTGGCTATGGTATTGGTGGTGATCTGGTGCACCAAATCCATCTTGAGCAGAAATTCCCGGGCGTTTTTTACATTTTTATAGTGGGCGCGGTATACCTTGGGCGCATAGGTATTGACCCAGTATTCGCCAAACACGTCGGCCGCCTGGGATAGGTTGATATTCAACACGGAACAGGCGCTTTTGATCAATCCCATCACCACGTCATCCTTCACGTCGGTTGTGGCCAGAAGCGAGAGTTCCTTGTCTATGCCGGCATTGGTTAAAATCGCTGTCCATTTGTCCTTTCCAAATTGATTAATGATCGTATCTCTAAATGCAATGGCAATAACGCCTTTCATGGCATTTCCTCCTGGTGAGAATATTTTTTAAAAAAATACTCAACTTCAGCAAATTGGCTAAAGTTGAGAAATAAAACCAACAAGGCCTTTGGGCCGTCTGGAAATAAGCGCTCTTATATATTCGAACATTAGGCATGCTGACTTTAGGGGATCAGGTTCGATTTCAAATTTGGTTTCCAGGAGATTTTCTGAATTTTTTGTCCGTAATCATGAAACGGCTGCCTGCGCGCCCGGCCCCTTAAATTTTTTTAATTTATTCCAGAGACGTCAGCGATGCGCCGAACCTAGTGCAGTGAGTCATAAATTTCTTTTCAGTCGTCACCCCGGCATCCCGCATACGCGGGACAAGTTGTTTGTAGCCGGGGTCTAGAAAAAGCTTTTTAAGATTGAATATTAATGGATTCCGGCTAAAAACGTGCCGGAATGACGATTGGACTTCAAAGTCAAAAGCTAAGAAGCGTTAGACCAACTACACTAGGACGGGATGCTTCCAAAAGAGAAAAATGGGTTAAAAAATGGAACCCAAACAGCCGGTTTTAAAACTATTTTCATGTTGGAAAAGCGCTGGATGAAACAGGGGATGATCGCCGAATAATGGAACCAAAAGTGACCGTTTCTGACACTATGGACATGAGCCTTGAAGATAACCGGTTAATTGATCTGGTACTGGCGGGTCAGGAACAGGCCTTCAACCAATTGGTTCACAAGTATCAAGGACGAATTTATAATTATGTGTTTTATTTACTTCACAATGCTGATGAGGCGCAAGACGTGACGCAGGAAACCTTTATCCGAGCCTATATGAATTTGGCCAAATTCAGGCGGGAAGCCAGCCTGATTACCTGGCTCTACCGGATTGCAGCCAATACGGCGTATCAGACCATAAGAAAACTGGTCAGACAGCGCAAAATTAAAGAGAATGTGCTTCAGGACCAACCGCAGGAACACAACAAAAAGTTGTCTCCCGAAGATGAGGTCATCACCGGCGAGACTCAGCGCAAGGTCCAGGAGGCTCTGGACAAATTAAAACCCAAACATAAACAAGTATTGATTTTAAAGGAGCTCCAGGGGTTGGATGTACTGGAAGTGGCCGTCATCTGCGGCGTGCCGGAAGGCACCATCAAGTCAAGGCTTAACCGCGCCCGCCTGGAATTACGGCATCATCTGGAGCGCAGTGCGGGCAAGGGAGGTGGGCCGTCATGATCTGTCCGATCTACCGCCGCTTGCTTGACCATTTTTATGACATGACCGATACACCGGAAAAGCGACGTCAGCTGGAAGCTCATCGCCAAACTTGTCCGGCATGCCGTCTCCTGCTGCAGCAGGAAGAGCAGCTCAGCGGCATGTTGAAGGCCATGCCCGAGCACCAACCGCAGAAGCCGGTGCTGCCCGGGATTTGGCAGGGCATTGAGGCCGAAAAAAGGGCTGCCCACGGTCGGTTCGCGCCAATGGCAGGCAAGCCTCTGATCCAGGGCTTGGCCGCCGCGGCCATGGCGGCGATCATCATGATGACGCCACTGCTGCTGCGCGACCACCAGGGTCCGCCGGTCCCGACGGTGGCCAAA
>CAYVTN010000245.1:0-4924 GCA_964454395.1 uncultured bacterium
GCGACCGGAAATATCCGCGCTGGCGGACCCCGCCGAACGACTGCGCAATCGACAGGGCCGGATCCGGTTGCTGGTGCTCGGCGGCAGTCAGGGCGCGCATGTGCTGAACGAAACCGTGCCCGCGGCCGTGGCCGGCCTCAGCGCCGAGTTGCCGCTCGATGTCTGGCATCAGACGGGACAGTCTGACCTGGATGGCACGCGACAAAGTTACCTGGACGCCGGGCTCAACGCGCGCGTCGAGGCGTTTATCGACAACATCGTTGATGCCTATGCCTGGGCGGATCTGGTCGTGTGCCGGGCAGGTGCCCTGACGATTTCAGAACTGACCGCGGCCGGTCTCGGTGCGATCCTCGTGCCCTATCCGAGCGCCGTCGACGATCACCAGACCAGGAACGGCCGTTATCTTGAAGCCGCCGGTGCTGCCGTGTTGATTCCGCAGACAGAAACCACTATTGCCCGTATCCGGATTTTTCTGGGTGATGCGGAACGGGCTGCGGTGGTGCGGTCCAAAATTGCCAAGCAAATGCATGAACGATCACGGCCGTCTTGGTCATCATAGTAGGGGGAGCGGGTTATGAGTATTCAGGCGCTGGCCAAAATCACCTTTTATGGGCCCCTGCAGGAAAAAGCCCAGGTTCTGCTCGATCTGCAAGCTATGGGCATTTTACACATCATTCCGCTCACCGCCAGCGGGGAAAAAAGTTCTGACAGCGGACCTACGGCCCAAGCCAGAGAGGCGTTGCAATACCTGCTGAGCTGTCCTCGCCGGCGCAAACAACTCAAGGATCCGCAAGCCTTCGATATTGAAGCTGTCCAGGCCCGGGTGCTGGAAATCAAAGAGCGGATACAAATTCTAGAAGATGATCAGGATGCCCTGAAAAATAAAATGGAAGAACTCAAGCCCTGGGGCGATTTTAAAATGGAGCCGGCCCAGAACATGGGGCATTGGCGCTTCTGGTTTTATATTCTGACCCACCGCCAACTGCCTATATTGGATAAAAAAAACCTGACCTGGGAACTGGTGGCCCAGGATAATCGTTTCAATTATGTGGTGGTGATGGCCAAGCACGAACCCAAGGACATGCCGGTTCACCGTACTCATCTGGGGCATGACAGTCTCAGCCGTCTGGCGGAGCGCCTGGAAGAGGTGGAGCTGGAAATGGATGAGCTGGAAAATGAACGGGTCAGTCTGACCCGATGGTGCGCTTTGTTCGCCAAGAATCTGGGCCGTCTGGAGGATCAGGCCGGCAGACTGGAGGCTGCCCGGCAAACATTGGATACGCCCGATGTTTTTGCGTTGCAAGCCTGGGCACCCAAGCATAAGGCCGGCCGGTTGAAAACGTACAGCCAAGACCATGGCCTGGCCTTGGAGATGGCAGACCCCGGCCCTGACGAAACGCCGCCCACCTTGCTGCACAATCAGCCGGCTGTGGCCGGGGGTCAGGATTTGGTTCAATTTTACACCATGCCCAGCTATTGGCTCTGGGATCCTTCGGTGGTGGTCTTTTTTTCCTTTGCCGTTTTTTATGCCATTATTATCTCCGACGCCGGTTATGCCCTGGTGATGGCCGCGGCTTTGGCCTTGCTTTGGAAAAAATTAAATGCTACGGCCTGGCAAATGCGTTTTCGCAGGCTGCTGCTTAGCCTGGTGGCAGCTTCTTTGCTATGGGGCGTGATGGTGGGCAGTTACTTCGGCGTCAGCCTGCAGGATCATGCCTGGCTGGGGCAATTAAAGCTGCTGGATATTAATGACTTTAAGGTGATGATGAATCTTTCCCTGGCCATTGGGCTGGTTCATCTGCTGGTGGCTAATGCCGCCAATACCTGGCATTGGCGGCGCGAACTCAGGGCACTGTCCTCTTTGGGATGGAGCCTCATGCTTATGGGCGCAGGCTGGTGGTGGTTCTCGGGTGTGCTGCACCTGCAGGTCTCTTCGGTTCAGACGCAGAGCATGGTGCTGCTGAGCCTCGGCGCGATGCTGGTCACCGGGTTTAGCATCACCAGGGGTAGTTTGGCCAAGCGATTGTTTGGTGGTCTGGGCCAATTGGCCCAGGTGTCGGGCGCTTTTGGTGACATAATGAGTTACCTGCGTTTGTTTGCCCTGGGACTGGCAAGCGCTTCTCTGGCCACGACCTTTAATCATCTTGCCGGCCAGGTCAACCAAAGCCTTCCAGGAGTGGGATTGGTGGCGGCGTTTTTTATTTTGCTTTTCGGTCACGGCATTAATTTTATGCTGGCCATGGCCAGCGGTGTGATCCATGGGCTGCGCCTCAATTTCATTGAATTTTTCCGTTGGAGTATTCCTGAGGAGGGCACATCCTTCCGCGCATTTTCCCGAAAGGAGCAATAAACAATGAACGTGAGCGATAAGGTTTTTTTATTGATGGGCTGGATGGGGGTATTTTCTCCCATGGCCCTGGCGGCCGTGGGCAGTGTGATTGGGTGCGCCCGCGCCGGCCAGGCGGCTTGCGGTGCTATTTTAGAGACCGAAAGCGGCCATGGCCGTTTTATCGGTGCTTCGGCCATGCCTTCTTCGCAGACCATTTACGGCATCGTGATCATGCTCTCTCTGAGCGGTTCGCTCAACCTGGCCAATGCGCCCGGTATTTTTGCCATCGGTCTGCTCACGGGCGTGGCCCTGCTGTTCAGCGCCATTTACCAGGGCTATACCTGCGCCTCGGCCATTCAAACCTCCAAAAGCAAACCCGAAGTGTTTGGTATATCACTGGCACCGGCCGCCCTGGTGGAAGGGTTCTCAGTATTTACTTTTGTTTTCGCGCTGGTCTTGGCCGGATTACTGCCGGGAGGAAAGTAAACTATGGCTCAGGAAAGCAAAGGCTCCTCAGGTGTACAGGAACTGATCAACCGCCTGAAAGATGAGGGCATTCAATCGGGTCGCGACGAAGCCTCCAAGATTGTGGAGCAGGCCCAGCAGCAGGCCTCACAACTGCTCTTTAAGGCCAGGGAAGAAGCGGAAGCCCTGCGAGCTAAAGCCAAGGCTGAGATTGAGGCTGAGCGCCGATCTGCTGATGAAGCCCTGCGTCTGGCAGTCCGGGACGTGGAGATCAGGCTGGAGACGGATCTCAAGTCCGTGTTTGCCGCTCATGTGAGAAGGCTGGTTTCCATGGAACTGCAGGACCATGATTTTTTAAAACAGATGGTTCTGGCCATTGCCCTGAAAACCTCGGCGTCCATTCCCGCCGACCAGGGCATGGACATTCAGATCGCCAATGAGCTGTTCGAAGATTATGCCGGCACGGAACTGTCAGGCAAAGGCAAACAGCGGCTGCGCCATTTTCTGCTGGCCGTGTCCAGTGAGATGTTGCGCGAAGGGGTGGATCTGCACCCCGGTGGTGACGATCAAGTAGGCTTGCGTGTGCAATTGCGGGGCGAAGATTTGGAAATCGACCTGACCCAAAAAGCCATTTCCGAGCTGCTATTAAAGCATCTGGCACCGCGCTTTCGCGCGGTTATCCAGGGCGTGGAATAGCCGGTCATGAGTCCGGTTAATCCTTTCTACACCCTCATGGCCAGCCTGCCTTTTCTGCCGCCTTTTGATCAGGTGGAACGGCTGCCCATCAGCGCCTTGAGGCTGAGGGAAAGATTGCGCATGCTTGATCCTAAAGACCAGGTGATTGTAGAGGTGACCCATAATTTTCTGCGCTGGCAACGGCATCCTCTGGAACGGACGGATCGGGACATGATTCACCACTATGCCAACATGATGGCCGCGGTGACCAACCCGGCCTTGCGTGCTATGGTAACTTTCCGGGTCAATCTCCGTACCCTGATGACCGCGTTGCGCCGCCGCTATCTGGGCAGACCGGCGCCCAGACCGGAAGAACTCTGGGGCGTGGGGGAATGGGTGGGAATCATTGCGCGTCACTGGCAGGAACCCTATTTTCACCTGGATCATCTTTTTCCCGCGGTCAAGGACCTGAAGCAGAGGATGGACAGGGCGGAAACTTATGAGTTGGAGCATGTGCTGTTGTCGCTCATTTGGGAAAATGTATCGCAACTGGTGACGTTCAACACGTTTAACTTACAGGCGTTGCTGGCTTATTTGTTTAAGTGGGATATTATAGAGCGCTGGCTCTCTTATCAGGCTGGGCCTGCGCAGGAGCGGTTTAAATTGCTGGTTGAGGAGGCCATCGGTGGACAAGCATTCGTCTAAGCCGGGCATTAGAATGCCCGAGGCTACCCGAGCGCGGGTAATTGCCGTACGCGAGAATCTGGTTACCATTGAAGCGGAGAATGGTCCCATCAAGAAAAACGAGGTGGGCTATATTCTGGTTGGCCAGGAACGGCTGATGGCAGAGGTGCTGCGGGTGGAAGGGCGACACGCGGATATGCAGGTGTTTGAGGATACGGGCGGGATCAAAGTTGGTGACCGGGTGGAACTGACCAGTGAGTTGCTGTCGGTCTCCCTGGGACCGGGCCTGCTGGGACAGGTCTATGACGGCCTGCAGAAACCGCTGGCTGACATTGCCCGCGACCATGGTTTTTTTCTGCCCCGCGGGGTAAGGGTGCTGCCCTTGGATCATGAAAAAACCTGGACCTTTACCCCCGTGGTTCAGGCCGGTGATCAGGTCAGGGCCGGTCAGGTCATCGGGTATGTGCCTGAAGGTCCCTTTCGACATTATATTATGGCGCCCAATGATTTGACCGGCCAGGCCCAGGTCATCCGTATTTTACACGGTGCCTACACCATCGAGACGCCTATTGCCTGGCTTAAAACCGAGGACCAACAAGAACTCGCTTTGACCATGGTCCAGCGCTGGCCGGTGCGCAAGCCCCTGTCGGAAGCGTTGCTGGATAAACGGCTGGCCCGACGGCTTTATCCTTCCGAACCCATGACTACCACCCAGCGTATTATTGATACGTTTTACCCCATTGCCCGCGGCGGTACCGCCTGCATTCCCGG
>CAYVTN010000246.1:0-3592 GCA_964454395.1 uncultured bacterium
CCGCCCGCAGTCTTCCTCATGGCCTTTTTTCAAAAAACTCTGGAAATAGGTTCACGCAATCTTCAACATAAGCGACGTTCCCCACCCTTGCTTCACCTCATCTTTTAAGACCCTGAATAAAAAATATTGATCTGAGAAGTTGATGCCGGGCACGATTTCCTCAACATTGGATGCCCCTCCCGGGGCGGAAGAACGTCTTGGTCGGCGCGCGGTTGAAATGACGAGCAAGGTCTTCAATTAAAACCGAGATTTTTAACCGCCTTCAACAATTCGGTTTGACTAAAGGGCTTGATGATATAGCCGTCGCCTAATGATTTAAAAGGCTGGACTATATTGAGGTTTTCATCCAAAACGGTCAAAACAATAACTTTGGTTCCCTGAGGCCTTATCAAGCCGTCCTCTTCTTCCCAGGCCCTCAGTTGTTTAAGCATCCCCCCGCCGTCCAAATTGGGCATCAGAATATCCAGGATGACCAGGTCATAGGGCCTGCCGTTTTTTCGCGCGGATTTGAATAATTTTAACCCTTCCAAGCCGTCGTTGGCAAAATCGCACACCGCCAGGCTGGACAGATAAATGTTGATCAATTTTTGAATATCCAGTTCGTCCTCTACAATTAAGGTTTTAAGCACGGCATCCTCCTCTTGCACCAATCCTACAATATGTACAGGAATACTTTTCCGGGTCCAAGCCGGGCAATATTAGTGTCGGCTGGAAGCGTCTTAAAAATAAGGCACGATGAAAGGAAGAAACAGGCGTAAAAAAACAATTGAATAGGCGGCATGACCCCGTTTAAGCGGCCCTCCAGGCATGGCTGGAACGAAAACGAAACCATGGAGGCCTTTAAAGAAGCCCGGTCAGTGATGAAATTTTTTAACGTTGTCACGTTTTTAAATCTGGTTTAAACTATCTTTGATCATCATCGTAATCTGTGAACAAAGGAGGGTACGGGATATGGATAACTTTAAAAAAGTGTTTTTAGCCGGTATGGGGGCGTTAAGCCTGTCCAAAGACAAGGCCAAAGAGATTGTGAACGAACTGATTGCCGAAGGAAAAATCAAAGAAAAAGAAGGCCGCCAACTGGCCAAGGAAATGATAAGCAAGGCGGAGACGGTCAAAAAGGACATGGAACAAAAAGTCAAAGTTCATGTGGATAACGTTTTGACCAAAGTGAATACGGGAACGCAGGCCCAGCTGAAAAAAATGGAACAGCGTATTCATCATCTGGAACAGAAACTGGCGGCCAAAACAGCGCCGGCTGCCGTAAGCAAGAAAACGACCAAGAAAAGAACAACTAAAAAGACGGCCAAACCAAAAAAGAAATGATGCTTTCCATAGCAGGTATCGAAAATACCATCCAGGATATTAACCGCCTGGGGGAGATCTTAAGCGTCTTAACCAAGCACGGTTTTGGTTTTATCATAGACCGCCTTCATTTAGGAACCTACCTCCCGGCCAAAAGCCGGGTTAAGCCCCGCAAGCCTGTCAAATTATCCATGCCCGCGCGCCTGTGTAGGGTATTGGAAGAATTGGGCCCGACTTTTATTAAACTGGGCCAGGCCCTGGCCATGAGGCCCGATATGCTGCCCAAGGAGTATTTGCAGGCCCTGACCAAACTTCAGGACCGGGTCGAGCCTTTTTCAACCACCGGGGCCGAAAAAATTGTCCGGGAAGAACTGGGCCGGCCTTTAAAACAGGTGTTTAAGTCATTCACTAAAGCCCCCTTTGCGGCAGCCTCCATCGCCCAGGTGCATGAGGCGCGCACCCGGGACGGCCGGCATGTGGTGGTCAAGGTCCAACGGCCGGGCTTGAAACGGATTATAGAGGCGGACCTGGAGATATTAAAATTCCTGGCCCGTACCTGGGAACGCGCGGTGGGCATCGACCTGCCGCGCAAACCGACCGACTTTATGGTGGATTTTGAAAACCTGATGAGGGAAGAACTGGACTTTCTGGTGGAAGCCCGCCATCTGGAGCATTTTGCCGCCAACTTTAAAGAACGCCCCGGCTATTGTTTTCCCCGTGTTTTTTGGCACTTGTCCTCGGCGCGCTGCCTGACCCTGGGCTATATTGAAGGCCGCAACCTGATCAAGGGCATGGACGCCATCGCGGAAGACGATAGGAAGCGTATTGCCCAATTGTTGTTTGACGGCTACATCAAAATGACGTTAACCGACCGGTTTTTCCATGCCGATCCCCATGCCGGCAACTTTATTCTCCGGAAGGACGGCGTATTGGCGATTATTGATACCGGCCAGGTAGGCCGTCTTGACCGCGAAACAGTGGAGGCTTTCACCGATATGCTGCTATGCCTGATCAATCAGGATACGGACGGCATAGTGGAGGCTTACCTGCGGCTGGGCACGGCGGAGGAAGCCGTGGACCGACGCGCGCTTAAGCGTGACACGGCCATTTTTCTGGAACAATATTATAACGTTCCGGTGGAGCGGATTTCTTTCGGCAAAGCCCTGCAGCATTTGGCGAGGTTGTCGGTCAAATATCGCATCCAACTGCCGCAGGATTTTGTGGTATTGGCCAAAACGTTTTTGGGCGTGGAAGGCTTGGCCAGGCAGCTTAATCCCAATTTAAACATTATCGATGCCGCCCGGCCGGAAGCGGAAAGAATTATCAGGAGACGCTATGATCCCAGGGAAATCGGCAAAGATCTTATCAAGCAGGCAAAAGAATTTGAAAGGTTTATAACCGGATTACCCGGCCAATTGCAGGATCTGTTGGGAAAATTGCAGCATGGCCATTTAAAAATGGAATTTGAGCACAAAGGATTGGAGAATCTGCAGCATAGCCTTGACCGCGCCAGCAACCGCCTTTCCTTTTCCCTGATTGTGGCCGCGCTCATCATCGGCTCCTCGCTGATTTTGTTTTCCCAAATCGGGCCGACCTGGGGCGGCATGTCATTGCTCGGCCTGGCCGGTTATTTGCTGGCCGGCGTCTTCGGCGTGCTGCTGATCATCGCCATATTAAAATCGGGCAGGATGTGAGCGTTTATAATGATAAGGATATTGCCATGAATGCCCGCGTACTCGGTCTTGATTACGGCGCACGCCGGATTGGCCTTGCGATTTCCGATGGGCTGGGCATCACCGCCCAGCCGCTGGAAACGGTGGCTAATAAACCGGGGCAGGCCATGGAACGGATTAAAGCCGTCATTAAAGAGCGTCAGGTTGGAAAGCTTGTCGTGGGCTTGCCCAAACATATGAACAATGAAGAAGGCCTGAAAGCGGAAGAGGCCAGGGCATTTGGAGAGGAACTAAAAGCAGCAACCGGGTTGGCCGTGGAATTCATGGATGAACGGTTGTCCACCATGGCGGCTTCCCGGATTTTGATGGAGACCAATCTTTCCGGGACTAAAAAACGGCAGGTTATTGATAAACTGGCGGCAGCCATTATCTTGCAAACCTGGCTGGATAGCCGGAAGCATCCCCTTTAAAAAATATCGGAACCGGTCGGGGCAGCCGAAGGCGTCCCTTTTAAAAAATATCGGAACCGGTCGGGGCAGCCGAAGGCGTCCCTTTTAAATACTATCGGAACCGGTCGGGGCAGCCGAAGGCGTCCCTTTTAAAAAATATCGGAACCG
>CAYVTN010000246.1:3692-4914 GCA_964454395.1 uncultured bacterium
TATCCGAACCGGTCGGGGCAGGTAAAGTTTGTGTATGAGGCGTATTGCATACGCCCCTCCACAAACGTGCTTTGCAGCAGGATATCTGCTTTTGCCAAAAGCATAGGCGTAAAATAACGCTTTTATTTCCGGGATGAGGCATAGATCATGGCCATCACGAAAAGAACAATCTGAAAAAACGCGCGATGCGCCGTGGAATGAGGGACCAGCCGCTGAGAAAGGCGTGCCACAGGCAAAGAATGCCGTATTTCAGACTGCGCCGAAAATTAATGGACGACGCCTCGTTGAAATATTTGGTGGGACACGAGACTTCCCCGATGGGAATGTCCTGTTTAATGGCCGCGATCAGGAATTGGTTGTCAAAAATAAAATCATTGGAAAATTTTTCGAAGAGGATTTTTTCCAGCACCGACCGGCGATAAGCCCGGTAGCCGGTATGATATTCGGAGAGCTTGGCGCC
The DNA here is from genome assembly GCA_964454395.1 of uncultured bacterium. Classification (GTDB taxonomy): domain Bacteria; phylum Oederibacteriota; class JAAXVQ01; order JAAXVQ01; family JAUVAV01; genus CAVQBK01. Next base: position 4,153 of record CAYVTN010000246.1, read on the forward strand.
CAGGAACAGGTTTTCCAGCAACGTCAAAATACGGTTGGCCACGTATTTATAAAGAGGCATGCCGCCGCGCAGGGCGCCGCCGTTGAGGATGCGCGAGCCCAATACAATGTCATAAACTTCATCGGCCAGCATGGAACACATGGAGCGCAGCAGCTTGGGCGTGTACTGGTAGTCGGGATGAAGCATGACGATAATATCAATATTTTTTTTCAGCACTTCCCGGTAGCAGGTTTTCTGATTGGCGCCATAGCCCATATTGCTATTATGGATATGGGTCTCGATGTTGAGGGTCTTGGCCATTTCCGCGGTTTTATCAATGCTGTGATCATCGACCAGAATAAATTCATCAACCACATCTTTGGGAATTTCGTCGTATGTGGTTTTCAAGGTTTTGGCTGCATTGTAAGCCGGGAGCACCACAGCGACACGTTTTCCACCGATCATGCCCGATCTCCTTTAAGGTGGTGTTGATTCCGGGGCAAGCTGCGGGGTATGACAAGGCCCCCCTCACCCTATCCCTCTTACGGAGGGGCGAGGGAAACCGGTAACCGCGCAGCAAGCTGCTGCGGAATCCATTATTATATTGAAAGTTTCGTCGCAAGCAATGATTGACCTTATGGTTTGGCGCTTGGAAAGTCCGCCGGATGACGGGAGGGAAACGGAACCCTTAAATATTCCGTTCCGCAATATCGCCGACAATGGGCAATTTAAAGGCAATGCCCTGGGAAGCTTTGACCATCATGAAAAGCCAGATGGCAAACA
>CAYVTN010000247.1:0-4896 GCA_964454395.1 uncultured bacterium
TCAACGCCTCTTAAATCCGGGCATTCGGTGGCTAAGGCCAGGATGTCCTGGTTTTGAGCCAGCATCTTTTCCAAAGGCAGGCGCTGGTTTTGCAGCAGTGCAAAATAGGGATTGACCACATCCTGGCCGCTCACACGGGGTTTGATAGAGATGCAGGTCACGCCTTGGCCCTGCAGCTCCGCCAGCACTTTATCCGTATGAAAACCGCCGGTGATCATTACTGCCAGGGACTGGTGGTAGCGGTCCATTTTGGCCAGCAGGTTGTGCACGAAATGGCTGCTGCGTTGATCAGCCAGGTCATAGAAACGCCCTACCTGGTCCAAGTATTGGTCCAGATGGTAAATGGCCGCATCGAGTGTCAACGATGAAGCGGTTGACCCGCCGGTAGTCTGGATAAAGTTCAAGAATGCAGCCACGCGAAAGTTTTGACGATGATCGCGAAAATCCTTCAATTCTTCGGGGGTGGCGGAAATGTTCAGCAATTTCTGAATGACATCCAAACGATGATAGGCCTGATCAAGCTCCTGCTGTTGTGCCGTGGTATATAGCTGTTCGCGCACACGGCGCTCCAGCAGGGCTAATTGATCCATCACCTGATCCTGATCCAACCCTTGCTTGCCGTTGGCCAGTTCCTGCAATAACAGCCCATGCACAGGTTCCAGATGGAAGCGCCGGGCCTGCCGCAAGAGCACGTCCGCATAACTGACCAGCTCCAGCCTGCCTTCCCGGTAGGCCATGGTTTTTTTATCCAAGGCTTTCAAAGCGCGGTTATAGACCAGGGGTTTTAATTGATCGAGCATGTCCTTCAGGTCATAGCAGTACCCCTGGGACTGATGATTGAAAAAAGCGCTCACCTGATTATGGGCGGCCTCATACAAGGACGGGGTTTCAATGCCTTCAAGCCGGATAGGCACATCGCCTACGGCGGCATCATATTCAGCGCCCGTCAATTTGCCCTGCCTGACCAGATAGTCCGCCACATCGCGGCGCGCCTCGTGGTCGGGGAAGGTGCTTATCCTGGCTGTATTGACCGTATAAGAGGCGCCCTCTTCCCCTACTAAATTGAGGTGGCGGGTTTTGGCAAGATAGCGGATCATCTTGGCGATTTTCATTTGCACTTCATAATTGCAGTGCAGGTCCTGAATATGAATGATGGTTTTAGGGCCGCCGGAAAAGGCTTTGACAATAGTGCCCATGGTACTGGGAATGGCCAGGGCTTTGCCTGAAACCTGCACCAGCCCGGGATGGTGAACCGCATAATTTGGGGATTCGAAAGCCCAGGTTAAAAATGGCAGTAAAAAAGAGATTGCCACTGCCAAACTGATGACTTTGATCAACATACGATGGGAATAGAAGGAAAAAGTCCTGCCTATTGATCTTGCAGTCATTGCTTGGTCTCCCCGGCTTTTGGAATGATTAAATCATACATTTGAAAGAAAAGGATGTCAAAAGCAGGTATTTCGAAAATCCTTGTTTTTAAATTGTTTCCTTGAAAAAGTCAAAAAATGAAACAATAGGCAGGTGATGTTTTAGGCGAATAAAAAGAGTAAGGGATAAATCAGAACAGCATGATGTGCTATGTTATTATTTTAAAATGAAAACTTAATTAATTAACTTCGCCATAGCGGCCAGCAGGCGGTCATTTTCTTTGGGTGTTCCCAGGGTAATGCGTACAAAAGGGCCCGGCATGGGCCGCACAATCACGCCACTTTGCATCAAAGCCTCAAAAAGCGCCTGGCCGGTCCGGGATTTTTTAGACAAAGAGGAAGACAGATCGACAAATAGAAAATTGGTCTGCGAAGGCGCTACGGCCAATCCCCATGTTTTCATAATCCCGGTCACGCGCTGGCGCTCCTTTTTGGCCACGGCCACGCACTGGCGCATATGGGCCTCATCTTCCAGGGTTGCCAGACCGGCTACTTGGGCCAGACTGTTGACATTAAAAGGTTCGCGTACCCGCTCCACTGCCTGGGCCACTTCGGGGGACACCACGCCGTAGCCCAAGCGCAAGCCGGCCAAACCGTAAGCTTTGGAAAACGTGCGCAGCACGGCCACATGGCTGAACTGATGGACCCACTTCAGGCTGGCACTTTGATAGCGGGGATCAGCATATTCATAATAGGCTTCATCCAGCACCACCAGCACATGAGCAGGCACTTTACGGATGAAAGCGTATAAGGCATCAGGCGCCAGGGCCGTTCCAGTAGGGTTGTTGGGATTGGCAATAAAGATTAGTTTGGTTTTAGGCGTGATGGCTTTTAACAACCCGTCCAAATCAAAAGTAAAATCACGCATGGGGACGCTGGTCAGCCGGGCCTGCATCAACTGCGCCACTTTGGCATACACCACAAAACTCATTTGCGAGGTCACCACATGGTCCCCTTTGTTGAGCAGCGCCATGCCCAAGTGCACCAGCAGTTCATTGGACCCATTGCCTAAAATGAGCTGGTTGGGCCGGCATTTCAATTTCCGGGACAGCCGCTGCCTGAAGGCGTGGCAACTGCCGTCAGGATAAACCGCCAGTTTGGCCATGGCTTCTTTAAGCCGTTTTTTCACCAGAGGCGAGGGGCCATAAGGATTTTCATTGCTGGCCAGCTTGACCGCCTGCTTGATGCCCAGTTCGCGCTCCACGTCCTCAGCCGGTTTGCCCGGCTGGTAGGGAATCATTTTTTCCACGCCTTGACGAAAGGTCAGCTTGCAGGTCATGCTTTTTGCTCCCCCCGTGGATAGGACCCGAGAACCTTTAAAAAGGAGGTCTTGGGCTTTAAGGCTTTCAGAGCTTTTTTGACATTGAGGTCATTGACATGCCCTTCACAATCAATGAAAAAAGTATAGTTCCAGGCTTTTTGGCGCGACGGCCTGGATTCAATACCGGTCAGATTGACGTTGTTGCTGGAAAAAGGCCGCAGAATTTTGTGCAAGGCCCCCACGCTGTCTTTGATGGCCAAAATAATCGAGGTTTTGTCGTGGCCCGTGGCATTGGCTGCCCAGTGGTTGCCGATCACCAGAAAACGGGTGCGGTTGTCCTTGGAGTCGGCAATATCTCTTTCCAAAATAGTCAGGCCATAAAGCCGGGCTGCAATTTTGGAAGCAATGGCCGCGCTGCCTTTGGTTTTCAAAGCCAGTTGGGCGGCCTTGGCCGTGGAAGACACTTCCTCGATTTTGGCATCGGGCATGTTGCCTTCCAGCCACAGACGGCATTGCCCCAGAGGCTGGGGATGGGTATAGATCATTTTGACGGTCTGGCGGCTTGGTTCCCGCGACAGCAGATTCTGGGAGATATGCATGGAGAGCTCCGCACAGATCTTCACATTGCTGTTGATAAACATGTCCAGCGTGTGGGGAACCACGCCTTCCGTGGTATTTTCGATGGGCACGACACCGTAATCCACGCGGTCCCGCTCCACTTCGCGAAACACGTCGCTGATGGTCTTGGAAGCCATGTATTGGGCGCTTGATCCGAATTGTTCCACCGCCGCCTGGTGGGTAAAGGTGCCTTCCGGTCCGAAAAAGGCGATCCGTTGCGGCAATTGCAGGGCAATGGATGCGGAAATGATCTCCCGATAAATGGCTTGCAACGCCGAGGCCGGCAAAGGGCCCAACCGGCCTCTTTTCACCACCCGGTCGAGGAGTAATTTCTCGCGATCCGGTGCGAAAACCGGTGTATTGGTGCGCCGTTTATGTTTGGAGACTTCCACTGATAATACGGCCCGTTTGTTGAGCAGGGTGACGATCTGCTCATCGATGCGGTCAATGGCTTTGCGAATTTTTGTCAAGTTCACCTTTCTTGCTCCCCTCAGTCAAAATAGTCTGCAGCCGGCTGATACGTTCCCCGGCCCGGTCTAGTGCTTTTGGGCCCAACAAGGGTTTGATATCTTCGGCCAGCGCCAACTGCCGCAATACCCGCCGGCATCCGGCCACATGCAGCATATTGGCCAGACGGGTACGCATGGTGGTCTGTTCCCCTTTACGCCAGGCTGCCTGGTAAGCAGCTACTGTGCTGGCAAAATCATTCATGCCCGGCAGGCTGCTGATAAGCAGCCATTCCACCACCATCGTCAGGCCGGTCAACACAAAAGTCAAATATACCAGCAACCTTCCCTTTAAATCTATGCCGTACAACAAAGCCGCCGTGGGCCCAAGGCCGGTCTGCATCACGGCTATGCGCTCCAGGGCTATCCACACCATCACCACCAGGGCCACGACAGCTGCGGTTATGATTTTGCCTTTTTGCTTGAGATCAGGTCCGCTTAAATAACGGGTAAATCCGGCCAACAATCCCAGGAGCAATCCGGCGGTGGCCGGAGAAGCCGCGGCAAAAGGCCGGTTGACTTGGCCCACCATCCCCGGCAATTGGGGCAATAATCCCAGCGCCGTACCGCTAAAAACCAGGCCCCGGCCGCTTAAAAAACCAATGCCCCATTCCAATCCCGCGCCCAAGGCCAGACCAAGCATGGCGAAATCAAGAATGCTGGCGCTGAGGCGCAGCCGGCTGCCCGGCCATAACATCAAAGCCACCAGTGCTGCCGACAATAAGCTGTTTTCCAGCAAGGTGGCCAGGAAAACTTTAAGGGCAAAGGACTTGATCAACCACAGCAAAAAGGCGCTCAGCAATCCAGCCAGGGGCAGCAGCCCGAACATGCCGGCCATGGCAGCCAATATAAGGCTAGGCAAAGTGAGGGTGCGATTTTCCAGGGTTGCCAGAGTCCAAAAAGCCAGAAGCAGCAACGGCGCGGCCAGGGCGGCCAAGGCATGGGAAAAAATCAGCACTGTGCCAAAAGCCACCAGCATGATCAGGCCTCGCACAGCCGGCGTGAGCATCTGATATCCTTTAAGCAGTTCGGTCAATTCATCCGTGACCGCCATGCCCCTCACTCCTGGTTTTGAAGAGCCGAA
>CAYVTN010000248.1:0-4884 GCA_964454395.1 uncultured bacterium
AAGTAGCCATCGGCAATCCCGATGTGGCTGATGTCAAGCAGATCAGCGACGATGAATTGCTGATTACAGGCAAGAGCGCCGGTTCGACTTCCCTGATTGTTTGGAAGAAAAACGGGCGCAAGGATATTTCCATGGTGGTGGTCAAACCTTCCAAATCGGACAATGTGATGGTTCAGGTGGATGTTCAGGTCATGGAGTTGACTAAAAATGACAGCCTGGACGTGGGCTTTGACTGGGATAAACTGGTTGGCAGCACCACCCAGTTAAGCTTGAAGGAAACCACGGCGCCGCTGAAAGCCATCGGTACCCTGGCACGGGGACAGTTGGACCTGGCGCTCAAGCTGTTGGTGGAAAAAGGCCAAGCCAAGATCCTGGCCAAGCCGAAATTACTGACCCTGTCGGGCAAGCCGGCCCAGTTTTCCTCAGGCGGTGAAATTCCGGTGCCGGTGGTCAATGAAGTTAATCAGGTCAGCGTGAGTTGGAAATCATACGGCGTGAAGCTGGATATTCTGCCCACGGCCATGAGTGACGACGAAATCAAAGTGGATGTGCGCGCCGAAGTTTCCGACGTGGATTTCACCCATCTGGTGCAGGGCAATCCGGCCATCAAAACACGGTGGGCTTCAACCACGATCCAGGTCAAGCCCCGTTCCACCGTGGTTATCGGCGGCTTGATTCAGGAAAAGAATCAAACCTTCAACCAAGGGGTGCCTGTGCTTTCCGATATACCCGTCATCGGACAGCTCTTCAAATCCACCCGCTACAGCAAGGAAACATCGGAATTGGTCATTTTCGTGACACCACAGATTATCGGGGGCTGAGCCGGTCATGACTGAGCAAAAAGGTGCAAACGGTCTGGTGGTGGCCTTTCACGGCGGCCGGGCCGGGGTGGGCAAAAGTTTTATTGCCCGTCAATTGGCTGCGTCCCTGACCGGCATGCACCGGCGCGTCTTGATTTTTGACCTTGATCCCCAGGTTCATCACGACCATTTGGTGGCCTGCGGCCTACCGGCTGCGCCTACGCTGGCGGATATGATGAACCACTGGGCCCGGTTTGACGAACAATCGATCAAAGGTTATTTTCCAGCCGGAAAAAACGGTGTGGCCGTGGCCGCCCTGGCCGCCACGGCGCAACAAGCCATGAGCGTAAGCAGCCATGAAATTTTACGGGCTTTGGCGTTGTTCCGGCGCGCTTTTGATGTGGTCCTGCTGGATGGCCTGCAAGGGTGGGAACGGCTGACCCTGGCCCTGTTGGACGCCAGCGACGCCATCCTGATGATCGCGTCCATGGAGTTGACGGGTCTCAGCCAGGAAAGCAGGGATCAGCGCCGTTATCAGGAATTAAAGTTTCCGCTTGGTAAAATTCATTTGATTTTCAACCGCGATGACCAGCCCGGCGTCTTGAATGCCGGTCACTATCAAAAAAGCCTGCCCGGCATGGCGGTGCTGGGCAGCCTGCCTTATTGCGCCCAGGCCATGGAAGCCGCCAATCTGCAGGAACCCCTGAACGACCTCTATCCTCATCTTGGCTTTTCAAAACAAATGCGCCGCCTGGCGCGGCGGTTGCTGGAAACCGTCAAGCCCACAAACGCGCCGGCCTATACAGCCGGAGATCCGCCGGCCCGGCGGGCCATAAGCCCGGCCGGGGATAATAATACGCGCGCGGTCAAGGAACGCATCCACGCTTTATTACTGGATCATGAAGAGTTGAAAATTCTTACCACGGCGGGTCCGGTGACCCGCGCGGACCAGAAGCTGTGGCGGGAAAAAGTGGAACGGGCGGTGACCGCCCTCATGGCCGCGGAAGCACCTGACATCAGCAACCGTGATTTCAGAGAAAGCCTGGTGCAGGAAATCGTGGATGAAGTGCTGGGGCTGGGGCCTCTGGAGGACTTTATCCGCGATGACGCCGTAACGGAAATTTTGGTCAACCACAGCCGCCAAATTTATATTGAACGGGCGGGCAGGCTGGAGTTAAGCGATAAGCATTTTTTAAACGACAAGCAGTTGATGACCGTGATCGAGCGGGTCGTGGCGCCTCTGGGCCGGCGCATTGACGAGAGCCAGCCTTTTGTGGACGCCCGGCTGGCGGACGGTTCCCGGGTTAATGCCATTATTCCGCCTCTGGCATTAAAAGGCCCGACCTTGACCATCCGAAAATTTTCACGCCAACGAATGACCATGGCTGATCTGACAGCTCTGGGTTCCCTGCCGGCGGCGTGGGCAAGTTTTCTTCAAGCCTGTGTCCAAGGACGAAAAAACATTGTCATTGCCGGAGGCACGGGATCAGGTAAAACCACGCTGCTTAACATCATGGCCGCGGCCATTCCCGAAGAGGAACGGATCATTACCGTGGAAGATGCCGCTGAATTAAATTTGCCCCAGGCCCATGTGGTGACTTTGGAAGCGCGGCCGGCCAACATTGAAGGCCGGGGCGCCGTTACCATCCGGGATTTGGTCAGGAATTGCCTGCGTATGCGGCCTGACCGGATCGTGGTGGGAGAGTGCCGGGGCGGCGAAGCTCTGGACATGCTGCAAGCCATGAATACCGGCCACGACGGGTCACTGACCACGATTCATGCCAATTCACCCAAGGACACCATCGGCCGTCTGGAAACCATGGTCCTGCTTTCCGGCATGGACTTGCCGGTGAAGGCCATTCGTGAGCAGATTGCCGGCGCCGTCCATTTGATTGTCCAGCAGTCCCGTCTGCAGGATGGCAGCCGCAAAGTGACCCGGATCACGGAGGTGCTGGGATTGAAAGACGGCCAGGTGGAGCTGCAGGATTTGTTTATCTTCAAGCAAACCGGCCTGGATCAGAACCGGCGGGTGGTGGGTACGTTTGCGGCTACGGGCCTGAGCGCCACCTTCCTCGATGAACTCGCGGCCAAAGCCATTGTCTGGGCGGCTGAGCCGTCTAAAAAGCGCAAACCAGGAAGTGCGTCATGATCCTCAAATACCTGGCTTTGATCATGGTTTTTCTGGCCACCTGGTTGTTGGTGCAACATTTGGCCGTACCCCGGATTTTTAAGGGCTTGCGGACCTTGGCGCAAGGGTTGCAGCAGTATTATCACCGCCATCTGACCGGTCTTCCTCTGGGCTGGAAGCAGAACATGGGACAGATGAAAGCTTTCGGTCTATCCAGTGCCGGTATGGGGCTGATTTTGGGGCTGCTCTTGTCAGGCTTGCAATGGACCAAAGTGGAGACCTATGTACTCAGTCTGTTGCTGGGCTTTCTGGGCTTGTACCTGCCTGGCTTTTGGTTGCAATGGTTAAAAAAAAGACGTTTAAAAAAAATGGAAGCCCAATTGCCCGATGTGCTGGAAATGATCATGGGCGGCATGAAAGCCGGGTTGTCCCTGGTTCAGGCTTTGGAAACCACTGCCCTTGAAGCACCGCTGCCCATGGCCCGGGAACTCCAGGTGGTTGTCCGTGACTGCCGGTTGGGCCTGACGCCGGAAGATGCCTTGGAAAAAATGTTGGCCCGCTGGCCGAATCCCGACTGGGAATTGTTCGTGATTGCCGGCGGCGTATCGCTGCGCACAGGCGCCAATTTGCCGGAAGTCACGGAACGGTTGATTGCCACCATCCGCGAGCGTTTCCGCCTGCGTACACGGGTGGAAACCCTGACGGCCCAGGGGCGTTTATCAGGATGGGTGGTCGGGCTGCTGCCGGTTTTTCTGGCTGTTGGGTTAACGCTGTTTGAGCCGGAATTAATGCTCCCGTTTTTTAAGCATCCCCTTGGGTTGGGCTTGCTGGGCATATGTGTTGTCCTGGAATTGCTGGGCGCTTATTTTATTCATAAGGTGGCCAATATCAAACTTTAGTAAATTTCTCCGCAGCAAGACCCATCCCTAAAAGTGAGAGGGAAAGCTGTATTCCCGTGGCCCCGGCAGGTCAGGATATCCGATCTAACGGGACTGCTTTTGGCAGCAAACCAAAGGTATCGACTAATATCTCAACTTTGGCAAATTTGCCAAAGTTGAATAATATAATGAAATGGTGACCCCATGTTTGAATGGCTGATTCCGACGTTGGTTTTTTTTAGCGTGCTTTTCCTTTTGTTGCGTCTTATGGCCGCCTTGCAGCAAAGACGTTTGAAACGTCATGCCCTGGCCGTGAGCAAGGCTCAAAAGGCGCCCGCTGCGGCAACTGCTTTGCCGTCCATGCGGCTATGGTTTAAATTCTTGGATGTTTTGGGATCTTTTCAGCTATCCTGGTTGTCAAAGCCCTGGCTCGCAAAGAAAAAACAGGATCTTGATTTTTTACCTCACGGGCGCCGGTACAGTGGAGCGTCATGGTGGGCGTTAAAAGAAGTAAGCAGTTTGAGCGCCGCAATGGCCGGGTTGGTCATGTGGAACCATTGGTTTGGGGTAGTAGCAATGGGGGCGGGCGGTTTCTTTCTGCCTGAGCTTTGGCTGAAGGAGAAACAGCGTCAACGGCTGGCGCGAATCACGGCGGAGCTGCCCAATGTGCTCGATCTTTTGGCCGCTTGTCTGGAAGCAGGATTGGGTTTCGACCAAGCCTTGAATGTGGTCCTGGAAAGGGGACACCAAAGTCATTTGATGGAGGAGTTGCGGGAGTTGAAGCGGGCCACGGCCATGGGCAGGGCGAGACAGGATGCCTTAAAAGAAATGAGCGCCCGCGTTGATGATGCGGACTTCAGGACGTTCACCTCATCACTGATCCAGGCGGAGAAAATGGGTATTGGCATCACCCAGACCCTAAAAGACCAGGCCGTACAATTGAGAAACAAATACAGCCAGAAAATCGAGAAACGCGCGTTGGAAGCGCCGGTTAAAATACTTTTTCCTTTAATTGTTTTCATTTTTCCTATAATCTTTATCATATTGTTCGGCCCCATTATTTTACGCTTTATTGAAG
>CAYVTN010000249.1:0-4875 GCA_964454395.1 uncultured bacterium
CGCCGGATGGATAGGGCCGACCACAGTTTTGATCGGTGCTTTGTTTTTTGATGCCATAGTGTCCATTGATAATCAGCTCATTTCAATTAAAGATCAAGTTATTAACCGCGTCATAACAAGCGTAGTGCCAGGCGCGATGTTTTTTACCCTGCAAAGACGGTTCAAGCGTGGCCGTCCCTCTTATCCCAAGAAGGCTCCTTATCAGGCTTCCGAGGAAGCGGTTTCACGTCTCTTCTTTCCTTCCGCCTTGCCCGCATCATACAGTTTTTTAACCATATCTTCCTGGATGCCCGTCTCGTCCTTGCGCCAGGGATAAACATCCTGAGGAAAATCATCAGGTAAAAACATACGTCGGTCATCAGGAATACCGATCACCTTGAGTCCAAAAAATTCCTGTTTTTCCCGTTCACTGACTACGGCTCCCGGTATAGTTCCTGTGATGGTGTCGATGGTTAAATCGGTTTTTGGGATAATGGCCTTGACGGTGACATTGATTTCGCCATGGCTGGTGCCATAAAAAATGTTGAGGTGGTAATTAAGCTCAATGGCCTCGCCCACATCACAGCCGCTGATGACGGAAAGATGAGGAAAATGTATATCAGCAATGGCCTGAACCGTTGTCTTCAAGGCTGTTTTATCAATGGTCAACCACAGTTGTTCATAGATGTTGCGGTTGGCCCCTTCCGCCCGGCGCCGAATCTCACTGCCGAGCAGATGCGCGCCCAGTAAGGACTGGAAATGTTGCTGTAATTGTTCCGCTGGCATTATCTTTAAAGTCATGATTTCTTCTGCAAGGCCTCCAATTTCTTTAATGCTTGCACCACGCCAAAGGTAATGGCCTCGGGACGGGGAGGGCATCCGGGCACATAAACGTCCACCGGAATTACATCATCAATCGGCCCTGCCAGGGTGTAGCTTTCATAAAAGGGTCCGCCGCTGGTACCGCAGGCCCCGATAGACATTACTACTTTGGGATTGGGGGTTTGATGATAAACCCGCAACACTTTATCTTTCATCTTTTGGGTCACCGGTCCCGTGACCAGCAGTACGTCTGCGTGCCGCGGTGTACCCACGAGCTTGATCCCGAATCGTTCGGGGTCATAGCGCGGGGTTATGGCCGCAACGATTTCAATCTCGCAGCCATTACAGGACCCGGAATTTAAGTGAAATACCCATAAAGATTTATTCAAGGATTTAGGAATACTCATAGGACCAACCCGATGATTAAAGTAATGACTAAAACGCCAAAAAACCACAGCAGATAATCCACCACATTGCCCGTATGCCAAGCCACCACTTTCTCATAGTAGCCCTTCAAGGTCTCGGTGAAACCCCAATAGAGGTTGCCGGCACGCACATGCACGGCCGCGGGATCCGGTTCATCACACCCGGAAAGAAAGGGTTTGGTCTGATCGGTGCCTTGCTGATACTGGCGGTTGCCCATACGCCTGATCAGCAAGGCGATGAGCAGCACCAACACAAAGGCCGCAAGCCAAAGCAGGGGCTGCCAGAATCCAAATCCTGTGTTTAATACCGAGGTGGCTTCCATTCTAATGCATGCCCCCCATCACCAAATTGATATAGTGGCTCTGATCCAGCAACGCTGTGACTGCCGGTCTAACCAGGTGATCAATCACCACATTGGGGAACAAACCGCCCAGCACCACCAGCACCGCCAGCACCCCCATAGCGGCCAACATGGGTTTGGGTACCTCTTTAGTCTCCCCCAATGCCGGCTGCTTTGGTCCCATAAACATGGAATGAAACACTTTCATAAAGGAGGCCAGCGTCAGAATACTGACCACAATGGCCACAATAGCCAGAAAGGGATTAAAAAGAAAGACCGACTCATAAATGATCAACTTGGAGGCAAATCCATTAAAAGGCGGTACTCCGGCAATGGCCAGGGCGCCGATGATAAAAAAGACCATGGTACCTTTCATGGTGTGCCCCAGACCGCCCAATTCGTTGAGATTATATTTGCCGGTTCGGTAGATCACGGCTCCGGCTGTCAAAAACAGCAGGCCTTTATAGAGCGCATGATTAATGATATGAAAGATGCCGCCGACCATGGCCGTCTCCCCCACCGTCTTGAGCAGGTGCGGATTACCCAGCGTGGCCAAGCCCACGCCCACACCCAGGAGCATATAACCTGATTGGGACACGGCGTGATAAGCCATTAGGCGCTTGACATCTTTTTGCGGCAAAGCCATGGTGACGCCGATAAACATGGAGAGCACGCCCAAAATAATGATTAGCCAGCCTATGGCTTCCACATTCATTTTGTAATTGAACAGGCTAAAGCACATCCGAAAAAGCACCGCCATACTGGCTTGGCTGGAGACAACCAAGAAGGCGGTAACGCTGGACGGCGCGCGCGAGTAGGCGTCCGGAGTCCAAAGATGCATAGGCACTGCCCCGCATTTCATGGCCATGGGAATAATCAAAAGGACCAGTGCGATCATATCAATCTGGCTGAAGCGCAATCGGCTGGCAATAAGGGCAATATTAAGTGTGCCATACTGCGCATAAAGCAGGGCTACGCCCAGCAGAAAAAACAGCCCGCCCACCGTGCTGACCATGGCATACTTTAACCCCGCCTCCACGGCCAGCCCTTTTTCAATGCGATACGCTACTAAACTGGCTCCGGCCAAAGAGGCAATCTCCAGGAATACGAAAAGATTGAACAAGTCGCCCGTACTTACCATACCGATCACCCCGGTGACCAGCAACAACATGAGCGCATAAAAATAATTTTGACCGCTTGCCTTTTTCTCACTGCTCATGGCATAGAGCATGCTCATCAGCCCCACCACCGAAGCGATGACAATCATGAAAGCGCTGAAAGCATCAATAGAAAAGATAATACGAATGGGAATACCACCAGAGTCCAAAGGAATGGTCATCCCCGGCTGGCTGGCACCAAAAACATAGACCATAGGGCCATGACTGACAACCAAGTAGGCCAGCCACAGACCGAAAGCACTGGTAATGGTCATCCCCAACAGGGCCAGGCCGTTACGGATGTAACCGTTCCATCGTCCGACCAACGGCGTTAAAAAAGCAAAAATCAGTGGAACACCTATAAGCAAAGCGGGGAGATGATTTGACAAAACGCTCATTATCATCCCTGCAACTTTCTGATGTTTTGCACGTTCAAGGTCTTGTAACGCTTATAAATGACCATACTGAATGAAAGCAGCAGGGCCAAGGTGGCCACGCCAATGACGATCGACGTCAGGGTCAAGGCTTGTACCGTGGGCAACACCATGATGCCTTTGGGGGCGCTGGTAAAAATGGGGGCGATCCCATCCTGTCGGTAGCCAATGGCCACCAAAAACAGGTTAACCGCCGACTCCAGGATACCCAGTCCCAGAATGATTTTAATAATATTTTTTCTGAACACCATGGTCATCAAGCCAATGATGGCCAGAATTCCAATGATCAAGAAAGGCAAATTAATCATCATGTTAACGGTTTTCTCCATCCCCGGCGCCAAATGAAATCATGTAGAAAATAATCATGGAGAGCGCACCCAGCACTTCCAGTCCCACTGCCATATTCAACACCGGAATTAAACCACCTGTATTGAGTTGCCCGCCATTAGGTCCAAAAGCCACGGCCTGACCGAACAGGCCGGCGCCGTTGGCCAACCAGTTGGTCATGAAGCTTTTACCTGCCAGAATACCGCCCAGACCGAGCAGGCCAAAAATGAGCAGGCCCAACAATTCGCAAACATTGAAAATGACCTGTCTGAATTTCTTTTGGATTTCGGCATGACGATTGGCCACCACCATCAGGGCAATGCCGGTAGCAATCACCGCACCGCCTTGAAAACCACCGCCCGGAGTAAGGTGGCCGTGGATCACCACATAAAACCCGAAGATTAATACAAAGGGATAGAGGAAATCAGCTGCCGAACGAATGATTTTGGTCATGCCCGGTCCTCCTCGTCTTCGCGCAAGCGCCGAAACACCATACCTACACCCAAGACCACCACAAACAATACGGTGGCTTCACCCAGCGTATCAAAGCCTCTGAAATCAAACACCACCGCTGTAACCACGTTGTTGGTGGCCGCCTCTTTTTGGCTCTTGGCAATAAAGTAATCATCCATCTGCGTTTGAGCCGGATGCCCAAAATGAATGGTTTTATTGACCGTCAGGCTCAGGAACATGCCGCTGAGTGTAAAAACAATGGCCGCAATCAACGCCCCTCTCATTTGGTATCGATCTCCCTTCTGGTGGTGCTGCGTACGGCAATCATAAGGATCGCCGTGGTCAGACCCGCTCCAATTCCGGCTTCCGCAATGGCCACATCGGGAGCTTGTAAAACATAATATTCTGCGGCGGTTAAAAAGCTAAAGGCCGCAAAGGCAATGGACGCATGAAGCAAATCTTTTAAATAAAAGACCATCAAGGCCGCACTGACCAACCCGACCAAAATCAGCGCTTGGATGAAAAAGGCGATCATGTCAGGCCTCCTCTTTCTTCAGAGATGGCTGTTTCTCAGCCAGATGATCCACCACGGCCGGCTGCGGCCGCTGGCCGCGACTGTAGGCCGCATGGGCAATGGCATGGGATCCGGTAGCATTGGTAAAGCCCAGCACCACAATGGCGATCAAGGCATGAATACTAAGAGAAAGCATCGCCGGATCTTGGCTTTGATGATAATGCACAAAACCGAAAAGGGTAATAGCCAGAGCAATAAAGATCGAACCAAAGGTGGTGGTTTTAGTTTCCGCATGCAGACGGGTATAGACATCGGGAAAACGGAGCAGTCCCAAAATGCCCACGATGTTGAAAAACAGGCCGATGGCTACAAATACATAAAGGATAATCGTCACCAGATTCATTACCGGTAATCCCTTTCCAG
>CAYVTN010000250.1:0-4827 GCA_964454395.1 uncultured bacterium
CGGCAGCCCCGACCGGAATGGATATTATATGAAAGGGACGCCTTCGGCAGCCCCGGGGAATTCTGGGGGCGTGTTAAGGCAGGCTGTAGTAACTACTCAGGTCATTTCGAACATATTGAGCGTAAATAGCGCATCTTGGATACGCAAGAGACCTGAGTAGTTACAGGCTGTAAGGCTTTTCAATCTCCACCGAAATATCAAAAACAAAAGGAGGGTGAAGATCATGAAAATTCAATGGCTGCAGTTTCTGCTCGTGCTGATTTTGGGTTTTTTAGGGCCGATGAGCGTCCACGGGGCATCCACGGAAAAGGCCGTCTTTGCGGGCGGGTGTTTTTGGTGCATGACCCCGCCTTTTGAAAAAGCCAAGGGCGTGCTGTCCGTGGTTTCCGGTTACATCGGCGGCACCACCCCCAATCCCACCTACGAAACCTATGCCCAGGGTGGTTATGTGGAGGCGGTGGAAGTGACTTATAATCCTCAAAAAATTTCCTACAACCAATTGCTGGATATTTTCTGGAGACAAATTAATCCCACCGACAAAGACGGCCAGTTTGTGGATCGGGGCCCCCAATACCGCTCGGCAGTTTTTTACCTGAACGACCGCCAAAAAGCCGAAGCCGAAGCTTCCCGGAAAGCCTTGGAGCAATCCGGTAAATTCGACAAACCGGTGGTCACGGAAATTATTCCGGCCGGGGTCTTTTATCCGGCGGAAGATTACCACCAGGACTATTATAAAAAGCATCATGTGAAATACGAATATTACCGTTTCCGTTCCGGCCGGGATCAATTTCTGAATAAAGTCTGGGGAAAGGACAGGAACAAAAAAAATGACGAAAACGCGCTCAAGCAACGCCTGACGCCCCTGCAATACCGGGTTACCCGGGAAAACGGGACGGAGCCCGCATTTCACAACGAGTACTGGGACAACAAAAAAGAGGGGATATATGTGGATATTATTTCCGGGGAACCACTGTTCAGCTCCATCGATAAGTATGACTCAGGCACCGGATGGCCCAGCTTTACGCGCCCCCTGCCGGGCGATCATATCGTGGAAAAAGAGGACCGCAGTCTGTTCAGCGTGCGCACGGAGGTGAGGAGCCGGGAAGCGGATGACCACTTGGGGCATGTGTTTAAAGACGGTCCCCCGCCCACAGGCCTGCGCTATTGCATCAATTCCGCGGCTCTGAAATTTATTCCCAAGCAAGATTTGGAAAAGGAAGGATACGGACAGTACCTGAAATTATTCGAAAAGTAAAATGGAAGCGTAAGGAAACAGCCTGGTTGCGGCACGGAATGCACCCCGCCCCGGCGGGGTTGATTCTTGACACTGGCGCGCGCGCAATGCTACCATTTCCCAATACCTATATCTTTTGACGCTTCGCCAACGAGGACGCATGGACAAGCTTAAGGCATTCCTGCAATTGATGAGACCCAAGCAATGGACCAAAAATTTCGTGGTTTTTGTGGGGTTGATTTTCAGCGGTCATTTTCTGAACTTGGCCATGGGCTGGACGGCCTTGCAGGCCTTCATCATCTTCTGCATCACCGCCGGCGCGGTATACATCTTCAATGATATCAGGGATGTCGACAGCGACCGGGCCCATCCGCAAAAGAAATACCGGCCTCTGGCCGCCAAACGCCTTCCCGTGCCCGCGGCCTCGGTGGGCGGCAGCCTGCTCATGATCATTGGCCTCATGTGGAGTTTTTTTCTCTCCCCACTCTTTGCCCTGGTGGTGCTGGCCTATGTGCTGCTTAACATGGCCTACTCATTGGGACTCAAGCATGTGGTCATTTTGGACGTATTTATTATTACTACCGGATTTGTGCTGCGGGCCATGGCCGGGGCCATTGTGATTCACGTGGCCATTTCTCCCTGGCTGGTGGTGGTGACCATTCTGCTGTCCTTGTTTTTGGGCTTTGCCAAGCGGCGTCACGAGCTGATCACCATGGGCGACGAAGCGGCTGCTCACCGGCCCTCCCTGGACGACTATTCGCCGGCCTTGCTCGATCAGTTCATGGGCGTGGTGGCCTCGGCCACCATCATTGCCTACTCCCTGTATGCGTTTACGTCGCCCACGGCCAGCCGCAATGATTATTTTATGCTCACGGTTCCCATGGTGATTTATGGTATCCTGCGCTATCTCTATCTGGTTTATCAAAAAAATCTCGGCGGTGCGCCGGAAGTCATCCTGCTCAGCGACAAACCGCTGCTGGCGGCCATCTTGCTCTGGATCATCACCGTCGGATGCTTACTTTATATAATATAGGATGACCAATGAACCCTAAAAAGAAAACCACCACCTCTCCTACTGTTTCCTCTAAAAGGACCAAGGCTGTCAAAAAGACCGCGGCCTCTGTTGCCAGGAAGGCGGTGCGCCGGACGCCGGTGACATCCGTCAAGAAGGCCGCCAAGAAAACCGTCAAAAAAGCCGCTAAAAAGACCGTAAAAAAAACAGCGGTAAAAAAAACAGCCACCAAAGCAGTGGCCCCGGCCCGTCGCCGTCAGCTCCAGCCGTCCTGGTGGCAGCGGGCACAGGCTTATGTGCTGGATCTGTACCAGCGTGAACCGGAAAGCTTTTGGCTGGGCGCCCTGCTGCTGATGGCGGCGGTGCTGCGCTTCTGGCAGCCTGACTGGTATCTGGCCCGGCAGTTTCATCCGGACGAACGCTGGATCATCGGCGTGGTAAGCCAGCTTTCCTATCCCCAGGAACCGGCGGGCTTGCAGTACGGCACTTTTCCCATGTACCTGCTGGCCCTGATCAAGGACCTGGCAGCCATGGTGGCCGGGATCTTCGGGCACTTTGATACCAACCGCTTTACCATCTGGGCCGGCCGCATGCTCAGCGGCTTTTTTGATTTGGGCACCATTATATTCACCTACCTTATCGGCCGGCGCTTGCGGCCCGGGCAATTGGGCAGGCAAATGGGTCTGCTGGCCGCGGCCCTGCTGACCTTTACCGTGCTCAACATTCAGATGGCCCATTTCTTTGTGGTCGACGTGCCTTTGGGCCTGCTGACCGTTGCCACCTTGTACTGGAGCATCCGCATTGCCCAGGAAGGCAGCCGCAATGATTATGTGCTGGCCGGGCTCATGATCGGCCTGGCCATGGCCACCAAGACCAGCGCCTTTCCCCTGGTGGCAGCCGTGGGCATGGGCCATTTGGTGGGACTCAATCAAAGCAAGATCAGCGACCGCATTAGGCGTTGGCAGGATCTGGGTCTGGCCATTGGCGTGTCACTGGTGGCTTTTTTCATCGCCATGCCTTATGCTTTTATTGACTGGAGCAAATTCTGGAGCAACCAGCAGGAGCAGCAGCGCATCCTGGTGACTGGCCTGGCGGATGTGCCCTACAACCGCCAATACCTGCATACCACGCCTTACCTTTATTACTTCCGCAATCTGATCCGTTACACCCAGGGTTGGATGCTTGGTTTGTTGTCGGTTTTGGCCGTCCTGCTGGTGCCTCTGGCAGGCCTTATTCACACAATCCGGCTGCTGGCGGCTAAACAAATGAAGGCCTGGCGCAGCTGGCTCAACCGGGAAAGCACGCTGCTGGTGCTGCTGGCTTTTGCCGTGTTGTACTTTGCCATCGTGGGTCACGCCTTTGCCAAGTTCAACCGTTACATGTTGCCCTTGACGCCGATCTTCAGCCTGCTTGTGGCCTGGGCTCTGCTCCTGGGTTATCATGCCCTGCGCGGCTTGTGGCAGCAACGGGTGGGCCAGGCCGTGCTGGCCATGGTGCTGGGCGGCACCATGCTCTGGGCTTTGGCCTTCATGGCCATCTATCAGCAGGAACATCCCTGGATTGCCGCCAGCCGCTGGATTCAGACCCATGTGCCTGAAAAAACCGTGAAGAACGGCATTCCTTATCCCACGGCCATCCTAAATGAAGAATGGGGCGACGATTTGCCCACCTATGTGCCCGGCTTGGAAAAAACCAGGCATTATGCCATGAACAAGTTTGCCGTCCAGGAGCCCGATAACCCGGCCAAGCGCCGGGCCATTTTGAATATGCTGCAGCACAACGACCTGATTGTTATGGCCGATACCCGCGCCCATGCGGTCTACCGGCGGTTGCTGGAACGCTACCCCATCAATGCCGCTTATTATGAGCTGATGTTTGAAGGCAAGCTGGGCTTTCATCTGGCCGCCCAGTTTCACGATTATCCCCGCCTCTTCGGCCATGAGTTTCCTGATGATGAGGCTGATGAAAGTTTTACCCTCTATGATCATCCTCATGTTTATTTGTTCAGCCGCGACCGTATACCCTTAAATGCCGATGAACTGGCCCGGCGCCTGGACGCGCGCATTGCGCTGATCAAGCAGCATCATGCCCGCAAGCGCGCGCCCGTCAAGGCCGCGCCCATGGTCAAGCATTGGGGCCACCGGGTTAAGCCCCTGCCCACGGTGATCAATGACAACATCGGCCAGCCGGAAGACCGGCCCCTGTTCTTGCTGGGCAGGATTAACAGTTTTAAAGCCGGCTTGATGTGGCTGGTGCTGATCGAAGTGATCGGTCTGCTCACGATGCCCTTGTGCCTGAGCCTTTTCCCGCGCCTGCCTGACAGTGGCATGGCCCTGAGCAAAATTATCGGCTCCTTGCTTTTGGCCTGGACCGTGTGGATGCTGGTGTCCCTGGGCGTGATCAACCATTTGCAGTCCACTAGCTTTTTGGTACTGCTCGTGCTGGGCGCCATCAGCCTGACCTGGGCCTGGAAAAGAAAACAGGAGATTGAAACTTTTATACGCGAAAAAGGCAAACTGTGGCTGATCATTGAGATCATCTTTATCGTGGTCTTTGTGGGCTACATGCTGACCAAGCTTTA
>CAYVTN010000251.1:0-4806 GCA_964454395.1 uncultured bacterium
ATTCACCCAAGGCCGCCCTGGTCTCCGGGTCGGCAAGAATGCCTTTTTCCAACAACAATTTCCCCAAGAGCCAGCTTTTTTTCAGATCGTCAAGATTATAAAGACTATCCATGAAATCATCAAAAGAAACAAAATTCGCCGCACCGGGTCCGGTGACGCCCTTTACCCTCGTATCGTAGCGAGCGTCAGGATTGTTATATTGAAAATCAAAATTAAACAGCCATTGATTAAGCACGGTCAATTCCAGCCAAAGCCCGGAAAAAGTTGCCCGAAGTCTGGCATCCTCGCTGCCGCCTGAAACCAACAATTTGAATAAATGCCACGCCGTCCGGGCATTGTGCAGATCAGCCAGCAGCACATCCAACCCCACCACGCCGGATAATACCAC
The DNA here is from genome assembly GCA_964454395.1 of uncultured bacterium. Taxonomy (GTDB): domain Bacteria; phylum Oederibacteriota; class JAAXVQ01; order JAAXVQ01; family JAUVAV01; genus CAVQBK01. The sequence goes on from CAYVTN010000251.1 coordinate 389, forward strand.
GCTTCCTTGCCGGCGCAGTTCTTGATAGAGTTTTTCCATCCGATCCGCCACCCGCTCCAGGTCCTCAATCCGGTTTAACCTTGTTTCAATAAAATGTTGAACAATAGGCAGCTCGGCGACCCGATGCTGCCGGAAGGCAAATTCCATCAGATCAACCGCATCGGTGATCGGCAAGTGCGCGGCTGCCAGGGCCAGCAAGGAACGCCTCATGCCCGTGCAAGCGTCTTTGTCCGGCACGTACTCGGTCAATTCATAGGCCGCACGCAGAGCAGCCCTGTCGGCCGGATGCGCCAGCGCATCCTTAATGCCGGCGGTGACCAAAGGAATAAAAGGTTCGCAATAGTGCTGCGATGCCGGGCTATACCCCAACAACGGTTGGGCAAGATTGGGGCCCTCCGGCTGGTCATAAACCCGCCTGAGGGTTTCGGATAGTTTGGCCAGCGCGTCCGGCAAATGCCGGGGATTTTGTGCTTCTTGTAATAAGAATTCGTGGTAACGTTGAAATGGCAACGTGAGGGATAACAATCCATCCATATTGTTGCGCAATGCGTCCGGATCAGTGCCTGCTTTAGGTTGCGGGCGCTTGCCGCCGGAGATTTGGTGATATCGCGTCCATTCTTTCCGGGCAGGACATAACGTACGAATCAGGGCTTCCACTTCCGCTGGTTCTCGAATGGCTTTGAGCATCCGGTCCGTTTGCGGTTCTTGAAAGAATTGATAAACTAAGTAGAGGCGTTCATAATCGGGGAAGAAGCTTCCCAACAAATTGATCCATACCAACCGTGGCCAGAGCGCCCTGAAGTCCGGAGAGGCTGTATGTAAATCAAGGCCGGGATCCAAGCCGGGAAAAACCGGCAAATCAGAACTGTTCAGCAAAGTCAGCACAGCCCATATGGCGTCCTCCCCCAGGTCCTCGGCCGAGGCAAAAACATCCCGCCATTCCAGGATCAAGCGTGACGGCCAACCGGAAGGATCGCGCGCCTTCAAGAGCTGCAAAAGTCCCGTTTCGTCCCGGCGCTTGAGAATATCGCTTAAACCCGGACGGTCTTGTTCGAACAAACGTTTCATTTCTTTGCGCCAGTTGCGGGTAGCCCCGGTTTTAAAGCTTGGATAGTTACAAAAGATAACCGGTTCATCCTCCTCCATCAATTCGAGCACTCTGTCCTTGGGAAAAGCGAGATGAAGGTTATTTATCGCATCTTTAAAAGCGCGGCATGCTTGTGCGATTTCAGTATCCTCAGGAGATTTGTGTACAAAATAAATGTCCAGAATCCTGAACACTGCCAGGAGAAAACTCTCGTCCGGATTATGATAATCATAAGAAAGCTTGTCGGAAACAGTTTGCCGGTAGCCCCGATATAAGCTTTCAAAAAAATTCCGCGTCAATGGCAACGCCCCCAAATCTTCCAAAGGGCCTCCTACATAAAGCACGCTCAGAAACTCTTGAGCGAGAAGATGCTGCTCCGGAAGATGGTCCTGCCCGAGAGCCTGCAGACTCCGTTTATAAGCATGATTTCTTTGGCGGTAAATTTTCCTGGCCAAAGCCTGGCGATCGGGCAGGCTCAAATGGGTATAATGCCGGTAGAATTTTCGCAAATTGGAATAGTAGTTCAGGCTGTTGCGTCTATCTCCATGAAGAATTTGACCGACATGACCGAAAAAGACGGCCAAATCCCAGTGAACAAAACGATCGGATAAATAAAGCAAATAGTAAAACGCAAAGACATCAGCATGTTTTTCTTTAGCCTGCGCATCAACGGTTTCTATGGATTGCAAAGCTTGATCAATCTGGCCGGAAACGATGTCCAATAGAAAATCGATTTTTTGATAATCTTCCATGCATTCAGGAAGCAGGTGTGATGGCATGGCTGTTTTGAATTCTTCTCGTAAAGATAGCGGCTTATGTTCGGGGATAAAAAGAATATCCCTGACCATGCCTTCCAGAGTTCTCACCAACAACCCCGGCATTCGCAGGGTCTTCGCAAGGGACCGCCATGCGTAATTATAAGGCGCGTGCAATAACCGTTCGGTTTTTGCCGGATAAAGTTTTACGGGCAACCATGACCGCGGAATCGGCCTTGATTTAAACACCGCACCCTCTGCTTGAGCCTTCTTTCGCAAAGCCGAATAATCCCGTTTTTTCTGATGCAAAAGCGTAAGTAAAATCCTCAAATCCATGGATCCATGGCTTAAGTTGGCAGCGGCATCCAGGAAGCGCAATTTTCTCATTACAGCATTTTGATGAATAAAGGGTTCAAATCCCATCCGCACCATTAAATCCGCTTCAGCTTGATCCGCTTCCTGTTCATAAAGCCTCCCCAATCCGAGACGGCGCCAGGCGGACGCTTCCTGAAGCAGGGAGCTGTGCCCTAAAACGATGTGATTTCTTTCGTGGCACAATGTGGCGACAATTTCTCCAATATCTCCATAACGCAGCATGCAAATATAGGCCCAGCTCATGACAATGGTGCCGTCCGCAAAGGCAAAAGCATTTTTTTTTTCCATATTCACTGCCACGAGCAGGCGCAGCTTCCTTTTGTCTTTTGACAGCACTTGCATTTTATCCAGATAAACCTGAAGCCCTTTCACTACCGGTGAATCGGCGCTTAAAAAACCGCAGTCATCCTGAATTTCTCTGAGCAGGGCATCGCTTACATTTAGAAATTCCCGGTTGTCGGTAAAGTTGTTGCGCAAAGCTGAAATAGGCGCGGTTTCATAGTGGCAGCCTTTAGGTAAAACCGGTTCGATCGTTGCGTGGGTAATCTGATCCGCGCGCGCCATGGGCACTGGCGCCGGCCGGCCGGAGCCCAGGGACAAACGCAAAATGCTTAAAAGAATCCACTCCATCCATCTTTGAGCAAGTACTGCAAAAAGTGGTAAGTGCCGGACCAGTTGCAATTTCATTCGGGAAGAAAGGGTGCTCCAACCCAAAGTCAGGGTCTTCAGATATTGGGGGCTACGGGATAAAATCCATCTTACCCCCGCGGCCATGGCCCCTGCCGGATAGCGGAATTTGGTACCCGGCACCATCTTTGCCGGCTGTATACCCAAGGTACCGTGTATTTCCGACAACTGCCCCATTGGCACCCAGCGATTCCACCCGTGGTGCAGCTCCATCCAGTGCTGTTCCAACCATGGCATGAGTTTTTCACGATTTTTCCAGACAATGATGATCCCCGCGATCAGCCCTGACGCCAGGGCAGTCGCGCCTGCTGCTTGTGCCATGATTACCGCAACTCCGAACACCAAACCCGGAAGGGAAGCAAATATAACGATCAGGCCGAGGCCGCGCAGCCATGGTTGATACCAATGGTCCACCAGGTGATTTTTGGTCAAATAACCTATGGGATCTTTGAAAAACTTGATGAGCATATCCTTGGGCTGTTCATTAAACGGCGCTTTCCAAACGCCTTCCAGATACCTGCCTTGCCTTGCTTCCCTCTCCCCGATCAATTGGGCAACACGGTTAAGGTGGGCCCATCCTCCTTCGGCAAAAAACGCCAGCCCGAGATTTCCAAAAGACTGATACGCGCCTCCGTCCCGGGCCATGACTGCCGCCCGAATATCCCGGTTGAACATGATTTTGTCCGCCAAAAGCACGGGAAGGACTTTTTCTTCGCCGGTTCTCTCATCCATGATCCGCGCTGAATAAACTTCGCAACTCTTGGGAATTTGGATTCCCAGTCCCTTGGCGTCTTCCGGGGACATGGCCACCATTTTATTAATTCCAAAGGCGGCCAAGTATTTTTCCAGTTTGTCGCGCTTACCGGACTTTAAGAAGGCAAGCAAATGTTTGGCCACTGCTCCCAGGTCCATCCAGATGACGGTACGGAATTGAGGTTGCTCCAGAGAAGAGCGCGGCGCGATCAAGGTTTGATGCTTATCCAGCAACTTTTCAATCGGAAGCTTCTTGCCTTGTAAAATTGAAAAATACGGGTTGGCTGCATCCTGCTTGGTCAGGCGCGGTTTGATGGTAACATAGCCGATATGTTGTTTCTTCAGTTCGCTGAGGATTTCATCAGTATGAAAACCGCCGGTGATGATGACCGCCAGGTTTTGGCGGCCGGCGTCCATCTTTTTCAGAATGTTGGTCACGAAATGTTGGCTGCGAATGTCTGACAGCGTATAGAATTTTTCGACCTCCGTGAGATAATGATCCAAGGCGTAGATTCCGGAATCGATTTCTTGTTGGGAGCGGTCACGCTGCGCCTTGCGCATGCGGGGACCGTTCCCTGCGGTTTGAATGAATTCCACAAAAGTCCCAATCTTGAACTTCTCCTGCTCCTGCCTGAATTCCCGCAATTCGGCCTGGCTGGCGGAAATGTTCAGCAGCTTTTCAATCACGTCCAGCCTGTGATATTGCCTGTCCAATTCACGCTGCAGATTGGTGGTATAAAGCGATTCCCGCAAAGCATGAT
>CAYVTN010000252.1:0-4790 GCA_964454395.1 uncultured bacterium
AGGCGTGGTCATGGAAGGGCGGGACATTACCACCGTGGTTTTTCCTGATGCGGAAATCAAAATTTATCTTGATGCCTCCCAGGAAGAACGCGCCTGCCGCCGCTTTCGGGAATTGCAGGCCAAAGGGAAACCTCAGTCTTTTGAGGAACTGCTGCGCGATCTTAAAAAAAGGGATGAGGAAGACCTGAACCGTCCCGGCGGGGCGCTCAAACAAGTGGCTGATGCCGTGCGGATTGATACCACGGGTCTGACCATTGACCGGGTGGTGGCTGAAATTGAGCGTGTGGTGGCAGAGAGACTAAAGCCTTAAGGAACGAGTCTAACCGATGAATGAGGAAACATTGCCGATGAAGGTGTTTGTGGCCAGCCATGCCGGCCATTGTTTTGGGGTCAAAGCCGCCATCCAAAAAGCCTTTCAAACCGCCCACGAAGCCAAGCAACCGGTGTACACCCTGGGGCCTATCATCCACAATCCGCAGGTCGTGGAGCGCTTGGAAAAAGAACAGGTTCGGGCGGTTAAAAACTTGAGTGAGATTGACGAGGGTGTTATAATCATTCGTTCTCACGGAGTAGCTCCTCAAGTGATCAGAGAAGCCAAGGCCAAAGGATTGACGGTGGTCGATGCCACCTGTCCCTTTGTGCGCCGGGCCCATGAGCTGGCCCAGGAATTGATCCGCGAGGGCTACGACCTGGTGATTCTGGGCGATCAACATCATCCTGAAGTGGAAGGAATCCTGGGCGCGGTCAACAACAATGCGGTGGTGGTCGCTGATAAGAACGGCATCCTGCCGCTGCTCCGTAAAACCCAGTATGGCTTGATCGCGCAAACCACCCAAAATTTGGATAATTTGCAGCAAGTGGCTTGTGTCCTGCTGACCAAGACCGCCAACTTGAAGGTATGTAATACTATCTGTAACGCCACCCGTGATCTGCAAACCGAGACAAAAGCTTTGGCGGAAAAAGTTGATGTCATGTTGGTGGTGGGCGGTAAAAACAGCGCCAATACGACCCAACTGGCGGCCATTTGCAGGGCCATCGGCAAGCCGGCCTATCATATTGAAACCGCGGACGAGATCAGCCGAACCTGGCTGGCACCGCATATCAGCATTGGCGTTACTGCCGGGACCTCAACCCCGGATTGGATTATCGATGGCATTCTGGAACGGCTAAGTTCCTGGGGTGCCTCAATTTAAATGCCCCCGCGGCTTGCCGCAGGGCATTTGATACGAGATGAACCTTATTATTTTATGTTCCATTTATCCTAGGGGATGAATGGAGACGTATTAAACCATGAAGTGCACGATGGAGGCTTTTAGCATGGAAGACAAAGAAATGAATGACACCCAAAGCGGGCAACCGCATCAACAAACTGACGCTGCATCCGGCGCTCCGATCAGCGAAGGTACACCGCTTAAAGACACGGAAGAAACACCATTATATGTCAAACAGGAGGTTCATGAGCCTATCATGGGCATCGGTCCGGGAACACCATTGAATGATCCCGAGGATAATCCGTCGGCCGAACCGGAGAACAAGCCAACGCCTCCGGAAGAAACAGCCGCCGTCCAGCCGGAGCCGGAAACCTCCACACCGGTGACCGCCGCAGCGGAAGAGATCACTGCGACTGCACCGGAACCTTCCGGAGATGAACCCGGTGAGGAGGAAGATTTTGCCGCTGAATTGGAACAATCCTTCAATAATCAACCGGAAACAGGTGAAATTGTGCAGGGCACGATCATTCGCATTGACGACGAAAGCGTAATCGTCGATGTGGGCTATAAATCGGAAGGCATGATTTCCAAATCGGAATTTTTAAACGCCCAGGGCCAATTTGTCAGCAAGGTGGGCGATGTGGTGGATGTGCTGCTGGAAAAGAAGGAAAACCGGGACGGCCTGCTGGTGCTGTCTAAGAAAAAAGTGGACCGCCGTCTGGGCTGGAATAAGGCCAAGGTGGCTCTGGCCAATGGCAGCAATTTGGAAGGCCTCATCTATGAACGTTGCAAAGGCGGGTTCATGGTGGACTTGGGCGGCGTCTCGGCCTTTTTACCAGGATCGCAGGTGGATGTGAAGCAAAGCGGCCAACCCGAAGCCTATCTGGGCAAAAGGTATGCCTTCAAAGTGATCAAAATGAACCGCCAGCGCGGCAATATCGTGGTCTCGCGCCGTAATTTATTGCTGGAAGAACAGGATAAAAAACGCTCCGAAGTCATGGCCAAACTGTCGCCCGGTCGCCTGGTGCACGGTGTAGTTAAAAATATAACCAATTACGGCGCTTTTGTGGATATTGGCGGGGTGGATGCGCTGCTCCATGTTAATGACATGTCCTGGGCCAAGGTCACCAATCCGCGTAATGTAGTGAGCGTGGGCGATGAGCTGGAAGTGTTGATCCTGTCCATTGACCAGGAAAACGGCCGCATTGCCCTGGGGTTGAAACAAAAAGGCGAAGACCCCTGGAAAGAAGTGGAAAAGAAATACCCCGTGGACAGCATTATTGAAGGCCAGGTGGTTTCCCTTACCGAATTCGGGGCCTTTTTAAGAATAGAGGAAGGCTTGGAAGGCTTGTTGCCCATCTCTGAAATGTCCTGGACCAAGCGGCTGCGTCACCCCAAGGACCTGGTCAAAGCAGGCGACAGTGTGCGGGTCAAAGTGCTGGCCGTCAACGGCGCTGCCAAAAAAATCACTTTGGGGTTGAAACAAACTGAGCCGGAACCGTTTTCGGTTTATACGGAACATGTTAAAATCGGCGATGTCGTCAGCGGAGAGGTCAAATCATTGCCGGACTTTGGGGCGTTTGTGGAATTGGCCGAAGGGGTTACGGGCCTGATCCATATTTCCGATCTGTCCTGGGACAACCGCATCAAAAAAAGTTCGGAAGTCCTCAAGTCCGGAGATCAGGTGCAGGTGAAAATTCTCGATATTCAGCCGGAAAAAAAGAAAATTGCCCTTGGGTTAAAGCAGCTTAATGACGATCCTTGGGATAGTATCGCCAAAAGCTATCCCGTGGGCAAGGCCGTCACCGGCACAGTGGTACGCAACACCAAATTTGGGGTTTTTGTCCAGCTGGAGCCGGGTGTGGAAGGGTTGATTCATATTTCCCAACTGGAAAAGGAAAAAGGCAAGAGCGAACCGGCCATGCCCGCCGTGGGGGAGGAAATCAAGTCCAAGGTGATCAAAGTCAACAAAGCAGAGCATAAAATCGGCTTGTCCATCAGGGAATTAATGCATGATCAGGAAAAAGCGGAAATGGAAAAATATTTGTCGCCCGACAGCAAGCCCTCATTCAGCCTGGGCGAGAGTCTGGGTGATAAAATGCAGGAGCTTTTGAAAAAGGTCAACAGCAATCAATAACCCGATTTCGGCAAATTTGCCAAAGCCGGGTCAATAACTATTTATTGGGGGCACGACATGTCGACGGTGCATGAGATATTTGAAAGGTATGGAAAAACCTATCCTGCCGGGGCGACGATTTTTAAGGAAGGTGATATTGGAGCCGAGATGTTCATCATCCAGGCCGGCCAAGTCAAGATTACCAAGAAAACCGCCAATGAAGAAAAGACCCTGGTGATCCTTTCAGAAGGTGATTTTTTCGGAGAGATGGCGGTCATTGACCGTGAACCGCGCAGTGCCTCGGCCGTGGCCATTGCGGAAACCAAATGCATTGTGCTCAACCAGGAAGTTTTTGAAGCCACCATGCAGAGCAACATCCATATCGTTAAAAAAATTCTGCGCAACATGAGCGCCCGCATTCGCGATGCCAACAAACAAATTGAAAATCTTCTGCTCAAGGATCATAACCGCCGCATTGCCAATACCCTGACCATGCTGGCGCGCAAGCACGGTACCAACACCGAACGGGGCATTGTCATGGATTTCCCCCTGACGGCCACCGAATTGGCCAATTCCGCCGGTCTGGCCGGAGACCTGCCCAAGGTACAGGACATCGTTTCAAAACTGGAAAAAGCCAAGGTGATCCGCCTGGAAAACGGCGCCATAGTGATTACCTCCCTGGAAAATTTGGAAAAATTCATTCAATACCTGGAGATGAAAGAAGAATTCGGCGTATAAAAATCCACCAGAAGGACGGCCTTATGAACATCACTGTATTGGGAGCTTCCGGCGGGGAAGCCCCCGGCCTTTCCCTGACGGGGTTTAAAATTGGTCAAGACTTATTGCTGGATGCCGGAACCATTGGCCTTCAACTCCCCCTTGCGGAGCAGCTGGCCATCAAGCATGTTCTGATCACCCACGCCCACCTTGATCATATCCATGCGCTTCCTTTTTTATTGGATAATCTTATTGGCCGCGTGAGCGAACCGCTCAAGGTCTACAGTGCGCCAGAAATCCTCACCACTTTAAAAAATAGCATCTTTAATAACCAGGTTTGGCCGGATTTTACGGTCCTGCCCACGCCGGAAAATCCGGTAGTGGAATTTTGCTCCGTCACTCCAGGCCGGCCGTTCCAAGCGGGTGGCGTTACCGTGGAAGCCGTCAGAGTCAATCATTGCAGCATCGCCCTGGCTTATCTGGTGGAAGCCGGAGGCAACACTGTACTATTTAGCGGCGATACAGGACCCGTGGATGCCTTGTGGGAAAAAGTCAAAACCGTGGCGTCGCTTAAAGCCGTGTTTCTGGAATGCTCCTTCCCGGCCGCCCAGCAAGGCATGGCCGCCATGACCAAGCATTTAAGCACCAGTGACATTGTGCCTGAGCTGCAAAAAGCCGGTCTTGATCAAAGTATTCCCGTTTATCTTTATCACTTAAAACCGGGTTATAGGGAGGCTATCGAGGCG
>CAYVTN010000253.1:0-4152 GCA_964454395.1 uncultured bacterium
GGTCAGGGTAATCGTGGAAGTGGGCGTGGCGGTGAACGTCCCGGTTGCGGTCGGCGTAAAGGTGGAGGTGGGCGTCATCGTTGGGGTGGCGGTGGAGGTCGGTGTTGCCGTCGGGGTGTAAGTGAAGGTGGTGGTGATGGTCGGCGTGTGGGTTGAGGTGGGAGAAGGGGTGGATGTCGGACTAATCGTGGGGGAATAAATCACATTGGTGGATGTGGGCGTGATGGTGGGAGAATGGGTGAAGGTGGGAGATACGGTTGAGGTAGGGCTATGAGTCGAGGTCAGGGTGATGCTGGGCGTGAAGGTGGCCGTCACGGTGGCGGTGGGGGTCGTGGTTGGCGTGGCGGTGGGCGTATGGGTTGTCGTCGGGCTATGGGTCATGGTCGGAGAATTGGTGAAGGTCGGGGTGACGGTGGGCGAGAACGTATAGGTTCCGGTGAGGGTGGCTGTGGGTGAAGGCGTGGAGGTCCGGGTAGGACTGGCCGTTCGGGTCCTCGTAATGGTGGGCGTAGCCGAATAGGTGGATGTTATTGTGGCTGTTGGGGTTGGCGTTGGCGGCAAATAGTATTCCAACGTAATCTGGTCTATTTTTGGCGAGAAGTTCGCATCCGATGTTTTTAATTCGGCTTTCCATTTTAGCCTGGTGCCGGCATAAGCGCCGTCAAAAACAACACCCACACCGGGGGTGGCCTGGATCCAATAGCTGTGGGGGTCAGCCAGCTGGCCATTGGCGGTGAGATAATAATCCACTTCCGTGCCTGCAGGCAAATCCTGGATGGCGGTTAAGGTGACCGAGGTAAAGAACTGGCTGGATGCGTCAATAACCGTGGATTGCGCCCAGCGCGGTTGTTCATAGGTAGGCCCGTAACGGTTGATTTTGCCGATGGTGCCGCCAAGAAGAAAGTATTCGCCGTTGCAATCCATGCCATTGATGTCGTCATCGGCAAATTCAATGAGTTGATCCGAAATGTCGACGGCATAACTGCCCCAATCCCAGGTATATTCATTGAGAACGCCATGGCCGCCGCTGATGAAAAAGAAGTTATCCAAGCTGTTATAGGCAATGGATGTGACCGGGTTGCTGGAAAAATTATCCAAGGTGATCCATCCCAGAAACCCAAACATCGTATCGTAGACGCGGAGCCGCTACGGAGAGGTGGAACCGCCGATTAAAAAACGATGCCAAGTGCCGACCAGAGCATATGCAATGGCATTGATATTAGTCAATCCCGAGCCCATGCTGATCACCGTGCTGCCGTCATAAGTGGCCAGGCTTCCTGACCCGCCGCCGATCAGCCAATAACCACCCCCTGAGCTGATGGCGTTCACGGCATCAGTGGCGCCAAATGCCGAAGACAGGTCAACCGGAGTGAAGGTTGAGCCGTCATAACGTTTGCAGGCCCGGTCGCTTCCACCAATCAGCCAGTAACTGCCATCCCAATGGATGGCCAAAACACTGCCACTGAAGCCCAGGTCGCCCGTCAGGTCGGTCATGGCCGATCCGTCGTATTTGGCCAGTTTGCCCGAAGTGCCGCCAATGAGCCAGTAGGATCCATTGCCGGCAATGGTCTGGATATTGGCGCTGCCCCACCCGATGCCGGCCAGCAAGGTTTTTAAGGAACTGAAAGCAGTGCCGTCATACTTGTTTAAACGGCCGGCATTGCCGCCGACCAGCATGGTGGCTGTGCCATCGGATGCGATGTCATTGATGGTTTCGATGCCAAAGTCACTGATAATGGCGCGTTCGTCAGTGTATGCCGGAGAAGCTGCCGAACCGGTGCGGTTGTTGAAGCGGGCCTCTTCGCCGCCTATAAAGAACTGATTATTGCCATAGGCGATACTGAAGACGGGGTGATCGCTTCCAAAGTTTTGAAGATAAGAAGATTCCTGCCTCCAGGTGGATCCATCCCAGGAATAAATCACAGGCGCCAAACCGGTACCATTACCTCCCAAAAGCCAGAAACCATTGGAGGTATCATAATCAATGGAAAATACATTGTAAAATGCTGATACATAATAATCAGTGAAAGACGTTCCATTATAGGTCATAACCTTGCTGCCACTGCCGCCAATCATCCAGGTGGATCCATTCCATTTGATGGCATACACCGTATTGGTGCCGAAAGCGGAGGTCCTTAGTTGCGGGCTTAAATCAGTAAAAACACCGCCTTGATATTTGCACAAGCTGCCGCCGTCGCCGCCGATCAACCAGTAGGAGCCGTTGAAGCCAAGCGCATAGGCATTGGTGGTATTGGCAAACCAGCCCGGTGATCCCGAAAGGTCGGTGAAGGTGGAGCCGCTATACTTGTTAATACGGCCGCCTTTTCCGGTCACCAGCCAGAAGTTTTACACCCCGCCGCCGTAGCCGGTGGCCGTAATATCCTGGCTTACCCAATTGACCAAATTGCCTGACTGGTCGCTGAAAGAGACACCGTCATAGAAATTGAGTTTTTTGCCCTGTCCTCCAACCATCCACATGCCGTTATAGTAGGAAACGGTTTGGATGGTGCTGCTGCCAAAATTGGCCAGGTCAGCGGAAAGGTTGGTGGTGGTAAAACCATTATATTTGTTCAATTTTGCGCCTGCACCGCCGATGAGCCAGTAAGAACCATTGTATTGAATGGCTTTGATCTGACCGCCCCAATCCACCAATTCTCCGGGTTGTTCAAAATCGTAAATCGGATGCAAAGTGACTTTGCCCAAGGTGGTGTCCCAATTAGCAGTGGTCTGGGCGCTGTCTTTGTAGTTGTCGGTACTAAAAGTTTCCACAAACACTTTGGCGTGGGCAGGTAGGAAGGGCAAAAAGCCAAGAAGCACGAGTTAAGCAATTATTTTTTTCATACCATCTCCCATTATTTTTCTAATATTAGAATCGGAACATTTCCGGAAAAAATTAATAGTAATTCTAATAAATTAACGACCTTTGAACAAAAAAATATTTTGAAAATAAAACATTAATAAGTCATGGCTTAATTTTTTTAGTGATCATACCGGCCGAGTTGTTCTATTTTAAACAGCCGCCTCTGTATCCTGATCTCCAACACCAAAATCAGCAAGCGCAACAAAAAGTGTTGCTATAAGCGGGGCGCTGTGATAAACTCCTTTTGTAGAGAAATGAGAGGAAAAAGAGTCATGGTCATGTCTGCATTAGAAGAAGGGCTCGGCAAACTGAAAGTCAACCAGCTTGATCTGCTGGTGGCTTTTTTCGGCAACCGCAGTGAGGTGGCCCGTATTCTGGGCGTCAGCCGCTCGCGTATCACCAAGTGGTATAAAGGTGAGAGCCCTGATTTAATCAACAATGACAAACTGTCGGGGCTCAATTATTTGCTCAACTTGCTGCTCGGTTATTATAATCCCCAGACCGCACTGGATTGGTTTTTCGGTAACAACGTTTTTGTCAATTATTCCCGGCCTGTGGACCTCATCAAGGAGAACCGTATCAGCGACATTATTGCGGCCGCTCGCCAGGATATTGCCGGATCTTTTGCCTGATGAACTTTTATCGCGTTTATTTTAAACGGGCCCAGACCCAGGGGTTGTTCAGCGACGGCGGGCCCTTTTACGTGCCCCGCGAATTTCAGGGCCAAGGAAGGCATGACATTACCGCCGACGGCGTTCTTTACGCTTCGGCCGATGCCGTGTCCTCTGTTGCTGAAAATTTAAAGCGCTTCATCAATTTAAAGCTCAAACCGGATCATTTTGCCCTCAAGGGAGATTACAAACTTGCCCTGGCCGAATTTACCTTGAACAACGCCGCCCTTCTGGATCTGCGTGATGCCAGAGAGATGGTGCGCATCAAGACCGGCCCTGTTTCCATTGCCACCAATGACCGCAAAATCACCCAGGCCCTGTCCCGGGCGGTGTTTGAGCGGGGCGTGGAGGGCTTTTTGTGGTGGTCCACCCTGGAAGCCAAATGGACCAATGTCACCCTATTTGAAAGCAGGATCAAACCAAAAGTCAAGCTGGAACAGTCGGTGCTCCTGACGCCCGATATGCCGGAAGTGCAGGCCGCGGCCAGAGCGCTTCATATTCAATTATAAATACTCAATTTAAATAATATTTATACCGGTAGGGGCAGCCGAGGGCGTCCCTTTTATAATAATATTTATACCGGTAGGGGCAGCCGAGGGCGTCCCTTTTATAATAATATTT
>CAYVTN010000253.1:4252-4785 GCA_964454395.1 uncultured bacterium
ATACCGGTAGGGGCGAATGGCATTCGCCCATTATTATCCACGCCGAATTGAATGTCTTGTGTTATTCATCGTTTTAACTTTCATGGGGCGAACACCGTTCGCGCCTACGAAACCGAAATAAAGAAAGGATTATCGTTATGAACGTCAACGGCAAGCATTACCAGAGCGCCTGGTTTGAAGAAGACGCCATGGAGCACCTCACTTATATCGATCAAACGAGGCTGCCTCATGACTTTTGCCTGCGCACCATTACCACCAGCAGCCAGGCGGCCGTGGCAATTAAAGACATGCATATCCGCGGGGCTATTTTGATCGGCGTGTTTGCAGCCTACGCCATGGTGCTGGCTGCCCGGGAAAGTGTTGGGGAAAAAGACATGGATCAGGCGCTGAACCAGGCAGGCGACCGCCTGAAGGCTACCCGGCCTACGGCAGTCAATCTGGCCTGGGCCGTGGATAAAATGCTGGCCGCCATGAGCCGTGGATCGGGTAATGAGGAAAAGCTTCAACTGGCCCGGGAAACAGCCCGGCAGATT
>CAYVTN010000254.1:0-4760 GCA_964454395.1 uncultured bacterium
GGTGGTGGTGGCGGATCTTAAAAACGCCGAGCAGACTTTCATCTCCCCGGAGACCAAGCAGAAAATCGACGAGACCGTGAACACGGCCTCGCGGGTGGTCAAGCGGGTGGGCGAATACCAGGAAAAAATCGACCGCATCCGGTTTGACCTCAGCTTCGGCTTGAATAAATATGAAAGCAATATTGCCGGCGGGTTTGCCCAGATGCACATCTGGCCCAGCGACCAGCGTTATTACATGCTGGGGATTCAAAAGGTCACAAGCCTCTACGGAGAAGAAACCGACCAGACCACCGTGGAAGCGCAGCTGGCGTGGCGCATCCTGCAGACCCCGCTGTTTATCCGGGGCGGGTTGATCAAGGACGATTATTTTGTAGCCGGCCTGGACCTGAGGCTGATGGATGACAATTTCAAAGTGCTGCTGGACGCCTACCGCGTGGACCTGAACCCCATGCAGCTTGATGCCCGCGTGGGCGTGGTGCTCATGGATCTGCTGGAATTCAGCGCCGGCGTGGAGGACATGTTCCGTCATCCCTATTACAAAGCCGGCCTGACCATTCATTACCGGGATGAGGATCTGATCAACCTGCTGCTCAAATCGGTGTTTTAGTGTAAAATATTTTAACGGCTAGATAACTACTTCCTATTGTGGAACTCTTTCCACAACAGCTTTAAAGTAGACGACGGTTTATAGTCATACTATATAAAAGTGCGTTTTAAGTGCTTATAGGTTGATGCGACACCTAAGCGCTTTTTAACCAACATCCATTCCGCCTTAGAAACGGAGGTTTATGATGATCATCGAGAGTATCCGGCTAAAAAATTTCAAAGCCTTTAAAGAAGTTGAAATCAGCAAGCTTCCCCAAATGTGTGTTTTTGTTGGTGCTAATGGAGCTGGTAAGACAACATTATTTAATGTTTTCAGTTTTTTGAAAGATGCTTTAACCGACAATATTCATGTGGCGTTGACAAAGCAGGGAGGATCTCGCGGTTTCTCTGAAGTAAGAAGTAGGGGGTGTGATGGCCCAATTGAAATTGAATTAAAATTCAGGGAGAATGACAATTCTCCGTTGGTGACCTATCTTTTAATCATTAATGAAGAAAGCGGGCGACCTATAGTCGAAAAAGAAATTTTGCAATATCGTCGAGGGAGCAAAGGCCAACCTTGGAAATTTCTAGATTTTTCCAAGGGCAAGGGCAAGGCGGTAATTAATGAACCGGAAAAGGTCAGGGACCAAACCGAATTGAAGAGGGAAGATCATGAACTAAAGTCTCCCGATATTTTGGCTATAAAGGGATTGGCTCAATTTGAAAAATTTCCGGCGAGTAAAGCTCTAGGTGACATGCTCGAAAATTGGCATGTTTCTGATTTCCATATAGAGCAAGCCCGGCCTGAGAAAGAAACGGGATATGCGGAACATTTATCGAGGGAAGGAGAAAATCTTGCACTTGTAACCGAGTTCCTTTTTACGAGGCATAAAAATATTTTTGATGAAATTGTGAACAGATTAAAAAGACGTGTTCCGGGAATCAGCGCAATTGATTCAAAAATAACCGAAGAAGGACGGGTGTTGTTGCGGTTTCAAGATGGTGCTTTCCAAGATCCCTTTTTAGCACGCCATGTATCGGACGGCACAATCAAAATGTTTGCCTATCTAGTCCTTCTTTTGGATCCGAAGCCTCATCCATTGCTTTGTGTTGAAGAACCTGAAAATCAGCTTTATCCTAAGCTACTTGTTGAATTGGCGGAAGAATTCCGGGATTATGCACGTAAAAGTCAGGTCTTTATTTCCACCCATTCTCCTGATTTTCTAGATGCTTGTGAACTTGAAGAGGTATTTTGGTTGATAAAAGAAAAAGGGTTTACTTATGTCAAAAGGGCTGCTGATGACGATCAGATTAAAAGATATATGCAAGATGGGGATAAATTGGGACATTTGTGGAGACAAGGATTTTTTGAAGGGGCTGATCCACAATGAAAGAGATGGTGTTTTACTGGAAGAGCCATCCGCCAGAGAAACAATAGAAATAGTTCTAAAAAGATTGGCTGGAAACAAACAACCAAATACGAGATTTATTGTGTTTGAGGGCAAACAAGACTTAAAAAAACAATTGTTCAGAAAACTTCGTGGTTATAATAATCCCTATGCGACGTTTTTTATTGTTTGCGACCAGGACAATGATAGTTGTACTATTTTAAAAAATAGTTTATTGCAACAATGTCAATCTTCAGGAAAAACAAATATTATTGTGCGCATTGTTTGTCGTGAACTGGAAAGTTGGTACCTTGCAGATTGGAACGCTTTGGAAAAGGCTTTTCCCGGAAGGAAATTGCAACATTTAAGCAAAAAAAATAAGTATCGGCATCCTGATAGCTTTCAAAGTCCGGCTCAAGAATTAAAAAAAATAATACCTGAATATCAAAAAATAAATGGTTCCCGAACAATTGCTCCATTTTTAAATTTAGACCAACCAGGTTCTCCAAGCTTTTATCATTTTATAAGTTCTCTTAAAAAACAGTTATTAGATAAATAAACAAGATAATAATATTTCCAAAATTATATCCAGTTACTAAAAAATGAAATATCTTAACTTTTTTGGTTTCGCCAGCCCATCTATGCATTTTCAAAAGAGAGTGAATAATTGATTTGATAGCGGCCCGCTTTTTGGGCTGCTTCCACTTAAAGCATTATTTTTAAATCTAACCCGGACACCGGTTAGTTTTGGATCTTGACCTGATTTCGGCCGGCCTGTTTGGCCTCGTAGAGGGCTTCGTCTGCCCGCTTGATAATCTGAGGGACGATTTCGTTATTATCGCCGCGGCGCTCGGCCACGCCGATGCTGACGGTGACATTGACCGAGCGGTTCTGATAAGCATAGACCGCCTCGCTTATCAGGTGCCGCAGTTTTTCCGCCACCGCCACGCCTGCATTCAAATCACTCTCCGCCATCAGCACGGCGATCTCCTCACCTCCATAGCGGGCGGTGATGCCGCTTTCCCCCACGTCCTGCATGATTAAGTGGGCCGTTTGCTGCAGGATCTTGTCTCCCATCAAATGACCGTAAGTGTCGTTGAATTTTTTAAAATGGTCAATATCCAACAACAAAAAGACCAGGCGGTGTTGATGTCGTTGGCAGCGGTTTAGTTCCTTTTCAAAAATATTCATGAAATAGCGGCGTGTGTACAGGCCGGTCAGGCCGTCGCGTTGGCTTTCATTCTCCCTGCGCTGGGCATGTTGATTAAAAAAATACAGCATCTGGTTCATGATATTGGCCACCCGCTGGGTGAAGGTAAATTGGCGCGCCGAAAACATGACGGAGAAATTGCCCAGGAAAATCTCCTTCAAATCATCCTCGATGGAAGACAAAGCTTTGGTCATGGCGCTATGAATCTGTTTGATCCGGCCCTGGTTCCATGCCAGAAACAGCGCCAGCATGGCCAGCATGAACAGTATCAAAGGCAACACGGTCAGGAGGTAAAAAGGTGTAAAGTCAAATTGCATTAGGACGTTGTGCTGCCACAGACGATAACGGCCCAGGTGGGCCGGGGATTTGGGAAAGAAAAAGGCGATGGCCGATTCACGAGTACCCATGCGGACTTCATGGGAGAACAGCCGCGTCAATGACGACAGCCAGGGCTGCTGCCGTTGCTGCGGCAGCGCGGCGGATCCATGGGTTGGGTTAAAGTCTTTTAAGGCTTGGTCCAAAGCCTTGGCAGGCAGGGTCTTTTTTTTCCAAAGCACCAGCGGCTTTCCTTGTTTGTTGTTGCCGATAACGCATTCCAGGTTAGGGAGGGCACTAAGATATATCTTGGCCCGGGCCGGGACGACGTTCCGTTGCAGCAAAGCCCTGACGACCAGACTTTGATAAACCATCGTTTTGCGGCTCCATTGGTCACCAGCGATGAGCATGGCCGCCGACAAGATCAAACTTAAAATCATTCCTGAGGCCAGCAATTGGGCAATGATGGATTTTTCAAAGGCGGTTAATTGTTTGGCCATCGTTTTGCCTTATCGGCCTCCCTCGGCAGTTAATGGTATTCCTGCAAACGTGCGGTCCAAGTCTCCAATTCTTTTTTTAAAGGCTCCAAAATCAGACCGGGAAAATGGCCGGCAATGGTGCGATCAATAAACATCACTTTTGCCAAAAGCTTGTTCTGTTCGGCCCGGTCCTGGCTCAGGGCCACATCCTCCATCAGAAAACAGGCCAGCAGCAGACATTTGTCCATCGGAAAAGGATCATGCCGGCAATAAGTTTTGGTAATATAATCCTCCGTCATCATCTTGCCGGTACGACGATCGAATCCAAAGTGCTTTAAATAGTAGTCATTGAGCAGGGCTTTGTAAGCTTCCGCGCTCAGATGTGTTTTTTTAGAAAGCAAGCCGGCATACAGGGATTCAACTTTTTCCAGCACATGAGTTATATAAGCGTTATTGGTCATTGATCCTCCACAAGGGGCAATCATGGCCTTATTATAACATCCTTCTTTCCGGAATAAGATCTAAAGTTAGTTCAGCGCCCCCGGTCAAAGGGCTGAGCGCTTTCCTCCAGCGTCGATGTCCCTGTTTCCTCCCTTAATATAAGGAAAAAATGATATATTTTTTCCGGCCTTTGAAAAAGGCTGAAAAACAAGGCGGTTTTTATCAAATTACGAGACCGGCTTCAAAAAAACTTAAATACAAGCATAAAATGGTTATGGGCCTTGGCAAGGCTTTTGTCAAATAAAAAAAAGTTTAAAAGATAAATATTCAATTTGTAATTTT
>CAYVTN010000255.1:0-4714 GCA_964454395.1 uncultured bacterium
AGGTCACAACCCTTACGTGTTGTTTAAGCAAAAATGACCTTTCCGCAACAAAAACCAACTAGGAGGCTGAGCATTTAGTTGCTCCGCCTCCAAAGCATTTGAGAGTCGATCCCGTCAACAACAACGGGACAAGTAGGCAAAAGTTGAAAAAATGCTCAAATGCCCCGACGGGAATAGTTATTGACCCAACGGGACGCTTCAGGCCTCAAAGAGGCCTTACGCAGCGGTCACCTTTCTCCTATCGCCTTTCGTATTTCTGACTAAATGCTCAAGCTCCCGGCTGGTGTTTCCAGCGGTTGTGAAACCATACCCATTGTTCCGGAAAGAGCTTAACATATTTTTCCACCACTTGGTTGCAAAGCTTGACCCCTTCCTCCAAATAGCGGTCTTCCGGCCAGGCGGCATCCAGAGCCAGGGCAGGCTCAATGAAAATTTTGTGTTTGCCCGAAGGCTGACGGGCAATAAAGATGGGCACCACGGCAGCATCGCATTTCCGGGCCAGGCGAAAAATGCCCACCGGCGTTTTGGCTTGACGTTTAAAAAAAGGCGCCCACAACGAATCCACATCCGTGTCCTGGTCATTGAGCATGCCCAACAGGTGGTTGCTGCGCAAGGTACGGATGATATCCTTGGTGACGCCCTTGCGTTTGATCACTTTGACCCCGTGGCGTTCCCGGAAGCGGTTGAGCAGAATATCCAGCCGTTGGTCATAAAGCGCCTGGGCCACGGCTGCGGAAGGCCATCCCTGGGCTTGGGTGTAGATCACCAGGATTTCCCAGCTATCCATATGGGCGGTCAGACAGCAGACGCCCTTTTTCCGCGCCAGCGCCGCCTCCATGTGTTCGCGGCCTTCGACATCTTCCACCAGCTTGACAATCGACCGGGTCGGTCGGGAAAAAAGACTGAAGAGTTCAAAAGCACTACGGCCAAAAGAGACGAAGACCCGGCGGGCTAGGGCGGCTCTGGCCTGATCATCCAGACCGGGAAAAGCAATGCTTAAATTTTTTAAAGCCCGCCCCCGTTCCTTGGGTACGAGGTCGTGAAACAAGCCGCCCAGGCCGGCGCCTATAGCCAGGGCCAGACGGTGAGGACAAAGCCCGGCCAGAAATTTCAAGCCCAGGATGATCCAGTAGAGCAGGGTGTTTTTAATTTTTTTCTTCATGCCGTGCCTGAAAGAAATAAACCGCCTGGTCCCACCGCCCCTGGGTCTTCAGGATCATTTCGATCACTTCGCGGACAGCACCTTGGCCGCCGGCTTTGGCCGTGATATAGTGGGCGGCCTGCCTGACTTCGGCCACGGCATTGGGCACGGCTATGGCCAAGCCCACCTTTTCCATGACCGGCAGATCGACCAGGTCGTCACCAATGTAAGCCACCTGCCCGGCTGTCAAGCGGGCCTTTTTAAGCAGCAGGTCCAAGGCCCCCAGTTTCTGTTTCCGGCCCTGCAGCACATAAGTAACTTTGCACTCCTTGGCCCGTTGTTCCAGCAAGGTGCTTTTGCGGGCCGTGACCCAGGCCGTCTCCAATCCGCCCCGCTGGGCCAGACCGCAACCCGCGCCGTCCAGCACGGAAAAGCGTTTGCCTTCCACACCGTTTTCAAACAAATAAACACCGCCATCGGTGAGCACGCCGTCCACATCGTTGACCAGCATGGCGATTTGTTTTAGTTTTTTGATCAAGGCCGCTTTGGTTAAAGGCATCACACTACCCCAGCATCAAACAAATCAAGAAAGTGGACAATCCCAATCAACCGCTTCAGCTGATCGGTGACCAGCAGCACAAAAATACGATTGTCCTGCATTACCCGCACGGCTTTGATGGCCAATTCATTTTCCTTTAGGATAATAGGATTTTTGGTCATGACCTGGTTGATGGTCAGGGTGGAAATGGTTTTTTCCTTTTCCAGCGTCCGCCGCAAATCACCATCCGTGAAAATGCCCACCAAATGGCCTTTGGTATCCACCACGCCGACGCAGCCGAAGCGCTTTCTGGTCATCTCATAGATGGCGCTTTCCACGCCGGCTTTTTGGGCTACCTTGGGAATGGCATGGCCCTGATGCATGATATCCTTGATCTTGATCAGCCGCTTGCCCAATTCCCCGCCCGGATGGAGCCGGGAAAAATCCTCCGGTTTAAATTGACGAACGTTCATCAACGTGACCGCCAGGGCATCACCCAGGGCCAGCATAGCCGTGGTGCTGGCGGTCGGCGCCAGCCCATGGGGACAGGCTTCTTCCTTAACCTTCACATTAAGCACGGCATCGGCATTTTGTGCCAGGGGACTTTGCCGGTTTCCGGTCATGGCAATCACTTTACTGCCCAGGCGTTTGAGTGAGGGAATCAATTTGACGATTTCATCGGTATAACCGGAGTTGGAAATGGCCAGCACGATGTCCTGGGCCATGACCATGCCCAGGTCGCCATGAATGGCATCCGCAGCATGCAGGAAGATGGACGGCGTGCCGGTGGAGGCGAGGGTGGCGGCCATTTTTTGCCCGATCAGGCCCGATTTGCCCAACCCCGTGACCACCAGGCGGCCTTGGCATTTACCGATCATTTCCACCACGGTCTCAAAAGACGGATCCAGTTTCTGCCCGAGGGTCTTGATGGCTTCGGCTTCAATCTTGAGAACTCGCTTGGCGTCTTGGATAATGGAGGACAAGGAGGATGGTTTAGCCATTACTCATCTACATAGAGAAACCGTGCACAGTTGGTGCAGGTGTGAAACTGGCGGTATTTTTTCAACTCAATAAACATTTGCGGCGGAATGGCCATGCGGCATCCGGTGCACACGTCATTTTCCACTTTGGCCATGGCTTTGCCGCTCCGGGCCTCCCTTAATTTAACATATCGTTCCAAAAGATGGTGGTTAAGCTTGGCCGCGGCGGTCTCCCATTGCGATTGAAATCCGGTTTTTTTGGCTTCCAGCCCCTGAACCTCCTGGGCATTGACCTGTTCGGCTGCCTTAAGGGCCTGGTGCGCGGTTTTTAAGGCTTCCTCCGCTTTTTTGAGATCCACTTTTAGTTCATCTTCGGCCATCATCATTTCAATAATGCGCTCTTCCAGGACACTGTTTTCATCTTTTTTTTGGGCAATTTCCGATTGCAGGGCCCGCAGGGCTTCATTGGTTTTGACATCGAAAAGCTGGCCTTTTAATTTGGAAGCCTGCTCCTGCAGTTGTTTGGAGGTGGTTTCCGCCTCCCTGCGGTCCTTGAGCAGTTTGTCCATCTCCTGTTTAACCTTGTCCAAAGCGGCCTGTTCCTGCTTCACATGCACTTCTTCCGCATGGGTTCTACTGTCCAAAGAATCAATTTGCGCCTGCACGCCATTAATCTCATCATCAATAGTTTGCAGGGCTATCATGGCCCTAAGCTGTTCTTTTATCTCTTGATTGCCGATCTGAGGTTGGTCCACCCACTTGCCTCCCTTGCTGATTAGGGGGTGATCATACACTAGGGCAAGCTTGACCGTCAAGACTAAATATAATAGGGAACAGTCGCGACTGTTCCCTACAAATTATCTAGTTCTTGCTGCGAAAAGGGTGTTGTGGAAAATACAGAAGCTGGGAGACAAATTTACCGAAGTCGAGATAAGGACCATCTCGGGATTCAAGGAAGTTTATGGCAGACAAAGATAAAATGGGAACTTAAGGTTTTTGGAAAGAGGTGGACCAACAAGGAAAGGATTTTTTTTCGCAAACGTCCCGGCCAGGTTGTTTTATCTTCTTGCCCCGGCGGGTTTTGACGGCTGAAGCGCACATCCCCCACCATGAGCCGGCTGTCCTGAAGCAGGGCTTTCCATTTTTCAAAAGGATAAAAACCCTGCAAGCCTTGGCCTTCCAGAATGATTTTTTGATGGCGGAATGGCCGGAAATTGCCATTGGGTAAAACAAT
The DNA here is from genome assembly GCA_964454395.1 of uncultured bacterium. Classification (GTDB taxonomy): domain Bacteria; phylum Oederibacteriota; class JAAXVQ01; order JAAXVQ01; family JAUVAV01; genus CAVQBK01. The sequence goes on from CAYVTN010000255.1 coordinate 3,894, forward strand.
GCAGGCCTTTCCTCCTGGTTTCAGCACCCGGTAAATCTCCCGCAGGCTTTGGCGGGGATCAAGGAAGAAGTCCATGGCCCCAAAACAGGTAACCAAATCAAAATATTGCGGATCAAAAGGGATGGCCTGGGGACTTCCCAAAACGATCCTGGCCTCGGGGGCGTTTTTCTGGCTGATGGCGGCGGCCTCAGGTTTGGTCTCAATACCTGTGGCCTCCAGTCCCAAATGCCGGGCCAGCATCAGCACCTCTCCGTCGCCGCAGCCTATATCAAGCAAGTTCAGGCCCGGATGGGGATGCATTAATTTTATCAGGCGGTGATAATCGAGCACGCAGGCCAGCCAGTGGTCAAAGCCCGCTTCCGTCTCAAGGCTGCTCCAGGAGGTGATGGGATTGCCCCGCCCATATAATCGTGGCATGGCGCTCTTCCTTTCGGTTAACGTTCTAACCCAAGGATCGGCTGCCGGGCTTGGCCTGTAAAGACCAAAAACATCTTTGATTACATGGAAACGGTTTTGATCTCCAATTCGGGGATGGTCTTTAATTTGGCCACCATTTGTTCCGCCGCGCTTTGATCCGGTTTGACTTGTAAAATGATGAGGCCGTCATTGGAACAGGTGGTCTCGGTGATTTCATGAATTCCAAGGCGCACGGCGATATTGCATCCGTATTCGGTTAAAACCTTCTGGACTTCAGGGGCATGGTTGGCCCGGGCCTTGACTTTCAACAGTACCAGATCCATGGTCTTGCCTCCTTTAAATTGAATTCATGTTTTTCCTTTACAGAAAACGGCAATGATCAGGACCGGTAATACAGGCTGTAG
>CAYVTN010000256.1:0-4713 GCA_964454395.1 uncultured bacterium
ATGGGATGTTGTCTTGTTTCCCCAAGGTCCCGCAGGGCCGCAGCGTTTTCTTGGGGCTGCATCCGGTTATGCCGTGATGCGTTCCACCCCGCACCCGCGGGAAGCCTGGAAACTGGTGAGTTTTCTGGGCGGACCGCAAGGCCAGTATATCCTGGCGCATGCCGGTCTCATACAACCAGCCCTGCGCTCCTTGGCCGGATCACACGCTTTCCTGGATAACCAACCGCCTAAAAACCGCCGCATCCTTTTAAACGCCGCCCAACACCTGGTATTTGCACCCGACTCCACTGCCTGGCAGGATTTCCTGGCGCAAGAGTTGAATCCTGCGCTGGCCCATAGCTGGGAAACCGGCCAGCCGGTAGGACCTGCCATCCAAAAAGCCGTACAGCAGGGAAATCGTCTTTTTCAAATGGACCGGAATCCTAAAACGCCATAAAAATCCATCTTTAAGCGCCCGGACCCTTTCATTTTTCCCGGATAATTTCCAGACGTTTTATCATCTGGTTCAAATACTCCCGCGAGACGCCAATCTTCTCCGCAGTGCGGCTGACATTCCAATTTTGTTTCTGCAAGTGATGGAGCAAGTATTCCTTCCATTTTTGATTGATTTGCTTTTCCAGCTGCCTTTTCTGCTCCGCATAATTGACATCCGGGTTGACGGTGGTGAGAGACAGGGGAGAACCAGTCTGACTGGAAGCATCGAAATGGGCCATCCAATCGGCGACATCGTTTTTGCGGATGACGGCATCCACGCAGTTTTGCACGCCCACGCGCACGCAATTTTGCAGCTGCCGGACATTGCCCGGCCAGGAAAATTGCTTAAATTCCTCCAACAAACCCTCTTCAAACGCAGCCACCGGCTTTTGCATTTTGGCGGAATATTTGCGTATGAAATAATCGACCAGCAGGGGAACATCCTCCAAATGATCGCGCAAAGGCGGGTTCACTATTACTTGGTTAAAAAGCCGGTAAAACAAATCCTTGCGAAACCTCCCGGCCTCCACCATGGAATAAAGGTCGCGGTTGGTGGCGGCCAAAATCACCACATCCACCGTGATGGGGTCGTTGGATCCCACCCGCGTGAAGGTTTTGCTTTCCAGCAGGGTCAGAAATTTTCCCTGCTGCTCCCAGGGCAGTTCCCCGATTTCATTGAAGAATAAAATGCCGCCGTCCGCCTCCTCCACTTTGCCCTTTTTTATTTTCTTGGCCTCGGTAAAGGCGCCTGGGACATATCCGAATAATTCGCTTTCGAACAGATTGGTTTGGATGTTGGTGCAATCGATTTCATAAAAGCGGCGTCCGCAACGCGGGCTGCTTTTATGATAAACATGGGCCACCAAATCTTTGCCCGTGCCGGTTTCCCCAAGAATCAACACATTGCTTTCCATCCGGCTTGCCCGCCACACATTGAGCGTCAGGTTCATCATCAGTTTGGATTTGCCAATGATGTCCTCCTGCCAGCTCGGGGAAGCGGGGGCAGGGGAAGGCCGGCTGCGCTGGATAAAACGCCGTACTTTTTCAAGCATATCCCTGAAATCGACCGGTTTGGTTTCATAGTCATCCGCCCCATGCTCCATCAGTTCCCTTAAAAGGCTGGTGTTTCCCGCCCCGCTGACAACAATGACAGGCAGTTCCATTGAAGTCCAACGCGCCCGGATTTGTTTTAAAATTTCCAAGCCGGTGAGATCGTGGCCATTGCCGGCCAGGTCCAGGTCCAGGCATACCAGATCAGGCTTGCAAGCTTCCAAAGCAGCCATGGTCTGTTCGAAGGTCCCGGATTTTTCAACCGTGAATCCTTTAAGCTTGAACATCTCGGCCATGGTGTCCGCCAGGGATGATTCATCATCCACCCAAAGCAGCCGGCTCATCGGCCCTCCTCCATCCGCCCGGCGGCGGGCAGCATTAATAAAAAGGTAGTTCCCACGCCCGGTTCGCTGCGTTCGATCTTTAGCGAACCGCCCATCAGGCGGATGAATTCTCTGGCATTGGAGAGCCCCAAGCCCGCGCCCCGGGTTGTGGTGTCGAACCGCAGGAATGGCTGAAAAATCTTTTCCCAATTTTTTGGGTCAATGCCCGGGCCGTGATCGCAGATGCGCATATACTGCTTTTTTTCATCGGCTTCCAGGCAGACCGAGATGGTCCCGTCTTGCGGCGAGAATTTGCCGGCATTATGAAGCAGGTTCATCAATACCTGCTCCAGCCCATGGCGGTCCGCAAGCAGAGGGGAGACGGTTTTCCGGGCGTCCTTTATTTTTACCCGGACGTGCTTGGACTCAAACAGGTCCTCGATATTGGATCCCACTTGGCTCAACAATTCCTCGATTCTGATCGGCACCGGATTGACGCGCATTTTTCCCTGACGCAGAAGTTCGTTATCATTTAAAAGATCCACCAACCGGTTCAACGCCATGGTATTCTCCAACATTTTCATCAAATCATCTTCCAGGTTAAGCAAGCCGGTTCCATGTTCCATCCTCAAATTCAACAAATCCAACCGCCCCTTAAGCACGGCCAGGTAATGCCGGGCATTATGGGTAATCGTGGAAATCATTAATGATTTGGCGGATGATTGCTGCTTTAGTTCCCGGAAGGTTTTTGTGATCAGAAAAACCTGGAAAGCCGTGCCAAAAACCAGCATGGCGGCTCCAAAAGACAAGGAAAGGATTATGGCTTTGCGCAATTCAAAATTATCCTTGTGCAGGACGTATTTTACCGGCGTCTCGCCGATCCCCAAAGTCAAGGTCTGAAAAAGCTGCAACCGGTTTTGCTCCACGGCACGCAAGTTCATCCAAATGAAAAAAACGGCACAAAGCGCCGCAACCAGGATTAAAGCGCTGAAAACCGCCAGTTGGTAATCACTTAGCCCTTGCCGCACTGAGGAAATGTAGGTTGGTAATTTCCTTTTCATAGGCCCCTGTTAAAGGAAATGGGAATTTGACGCCGTTAATGGGCTTTTCGCTTCGCTTAGTTAAAGTATAGCATAAGTTGCCCATGGCAGGCCATTAAGACTGGCATTTTTGGCATGTTCAGCCAAAGTGGAGGATGGACCTGTTCCTATAGGGTCAAAAAAAAAAAGAAAGTGGAAATCATAACAGTCCTCCTTTACACCCTCTGTACAGCAATACTTCTCACCCTGGCAGCAATTGCTTGGCAAAATACCTTGTCAATTTAAAACATCTGCTACTTTATGCCTGTTTTTTCAACAAGACCATCCATTCCTTTATTGGCATAAAGTTTGCGTCATTGTTTTAATATGCGACGATTGCGAGAAAATCGCTTAAATTTGTAAGTATTGTGTAAAGGCACATCTTTTCACAATGCGAGCCAATTAAATTTTTTTTGGGGAGGCACTGTCATGAATAAAAGCAATTCATCCTGGTTTGTCTTGTTAAAAAAACCGTTTTTTAGGAACTGGCGCATAACCACTGTTATCTTTACCTTACTTACCTTTGTCATGCCAATCGTGTCTTGGGCTTTTGACGGAACAATGTACACGCCGGCCAATATGGCGGTGGCCCCGGTCGTGCATCAGGGCCTGCAGCTTGGCTTCCCCAAACAGTTTGGGACCATTGATAAAACCTATCAAGGTAAAAATAAAACCGTGGTCGTGATGGATGATCTGCATTGCAATTACGAAGTGCAGATGAACATCGCCCGGATGATAAAGTATTTGGTTATCCATCATGGCTTAAGCCTGGTCGGTGAAGAAGGCGCTTTCGGGACAGTCGATGTATCGTCCATGCGCAATTACAAAAATAAACAAGTCAGAAAATTGGTAACCGACTATTTTGTCAAGCAGGGCAAAATCACGGGCGCGGAATATGAAGCGATCTGCGGACGCAAGCCGATCAGGCTGGAAGGCATCGAAAGCGAGCCGCTGTATCGCGCCGACGAGAAGGCGGTGCACAGTTTCCTGAACAGTGAAAGCATGGGCTATGTCTATGACCTGAGAGACAGGCTGAATCAGTTAAAAGCGGACATTTATACCCCGGAATTGAAATCCTTCGACGCCAGGCACGAGGCCTATCGCCGGGGAAATATGGACCTTTTGCACTACGCCCTTTTCCTGAATGAAACCGCAGGGAAAAAAGGAATTTCGCTCGCGGCCTTTCCGCAAATAAATCAATACCTTCATAATAACAGCAATAACTTTTCCGCCAACATCAAGGAGGACGAACTTTATGAGCAGATGGATCAGCTGGATCAACAGCTGAGGGAAAGCATGTATACCAAGGACATCCAGCGGGAGCTGGATAAGCGTTATCACCAAGTGGATGTCATGGAGAAGCTGCTCAACATTTCAGCCACGCCAGGAGAGTTGGCTGAATTCCGCACACAAAGGAAGGAATATTCAGTAAAGAGATTTGTAGACTTCATTAATCAAGAGGCAGGGGCGAACGGCCGTTCACCCCTGATTGATGGCGTGGATTTTTATGCTCTTGATAATTACCTCAAACAAGTGGCGGATTTTTATAAAATCGCCGAAGAGCGCAGCCATGCGTTTGTGGATAGCATCAGCGCCAAAATGGAGCGCTATCATGACACCCTGGCGTTGATCGTCACCGGCGGGTTTCATAAAGACAAGGTATTGGAAGAACTCAAACGTCAGGATATCAGTTATATGGAGGTAACTCCGCAATTAACCAAGCTGGACGTAGTGAATCCCTATTTTGACATTCTCGAGGGCCGAAAAACGCCTTTGGAACAATTGCT
>CAYVTN010000257.1:0-4711 GCA_964454395.1 uncultured bacterium
TGCGGCTTTGCGTGCTTTGCGTGAAGTATCTTTTTATTTCCGGCTCTGCCGGTTTAGTTGTGCATGTCAGGAGCAAAACGGCCTGCGTCCTTGTTCTCCTCCACAAAAGGTTGCGGTTCTTCCGGTTCCTCGGCAAATTCATAATAAATCTTCAATACATCGTGCAGGGCGAACATGCCCCGGTCTGCCTTAAATTTAACCTCTGTTACCCGGTGGTGCTCTACCTTGCCCATGCCTGTGCCTGCCCTGGCTTCCGCTTTGGCGGCGCTGGAAGGCATGGCCGGCGCCAAAGATCTGGAACGTTTGGACATTCTGTGTTCCCTGACCGCACCGGATTCTTTCACAAATGGCTGGGGCGGATGGAGGGCTTCTTCCAATTCCCGATGATTCCAGAACCAAGCCACGCCGATCACACCCAGATTTTTAGTAAAAGCCTTGCCGTTCTTGTTTTCACGCCATTGGGCATAGCTTTCCGAATCTTTGGTGAAGACAAATTTACGCATCGTTTTGGAACTGGTCTGCCATCCGGCAATGGTGATGGAGGAATGGGGATTGATCATCCATTTCTTCGCCAGACGGGGAGACGTGCGTTTGCCGTCAATGGTGTTCAGACCATCGATCGAGACTGCTACTGCTGCCCGTACCGGCAGAGGGTTATAAACCACTATGGAGTATTCTTCATCAGCTTTAACCTTAAGCATGGATTTATTGTTTTCCCTGAATTCACGGTAATGCCGGCCATGGTCCTTGACGACATAGGCTTTAAACCCGTAACCCTGAAAGTTGGTTTGTGCCGCCATCACGGGAATGGCAAATAACACGGCAAGTATAAAAGCTCCTACACTGCGATGCATCATGATGATTCTCCCTTCCGGTCCATACAATTTTTGGTTATCAAAACAAACAGAAAAATTATCGTCCTGTTGCGGATGGCACTTAACCCCAATCCCTCCTCTCTTTTCTTCCCCCAGCTTCTATCAGGTAATACGAAAAAGAGAACTCAAAGGTTACATTTTTCTCCAGGAATATAGCGGCTTTGTCTTGGAATTGGGGAGCGATTTTTCAAAAATTGGATGGGAGTAAAAGGGAGGCTTGATCTGTTGGAATTATCGGCATACCGATTTTTCCTGATCCTCTTTGGAGATTTGTAGGGAACAGTCGCGACTGTTCCCTACAAAAAAAGATTTCCGGTTTGGCCGGCTTGGGTTCCGTATCAGCAAGATATAGGTATGTGGCGCAGCCGGAGGCGTCACTTTTATTTAATATCCTTGCCGGTCGGGAGATAATTTAAGTAGGGGCCGGCATGCCGTGCCCCTACGGATAGCACACGCAAAGCAGGGGCGTTGCACCTTTAATTCAGTCATCAGGACAATAGGCCTTTACCTTTTGCAACAGAACCTATTCAAATTGTGCCATCGGCAAAATGGTGCTTGAGAAATCTACTTACCGTGGCATTCACGGCTTTGGAATTTTCCAAAGGACTGAGGTGGCCGGCGTTGGGAATCCCTACCAGTTCCGCCCGGGGCAGATGGTGAACAATCTCCGCCATGGTGGCTTGAGAAACCAATTCATCCTCCTCACCGCGCAGCAAAAGCACCGGGCAGTCAATCTCTTTCAATAATGAGGTGCGATCCTCCCGTTGGGCCATGCCGCGCACAATGGCGGCCAAATGGCCCGTGCTTTGATGTTTGGTCTCCTGCCACAATGATTCCAGCAAATGAGGATGGGTGGTTTTACTTTGATCCGACAACAGCCCCGGGAGGCGGCGCTGCATGCACTCAATGCCCGTTTCCCTCAGTTCCTTGATCATTTCCGCCCTGCCCAACAATTGTTTGGGTCCGTCGTTCCTGGCCCTGGTGTCGGCCAGGATCAACCCCGCCAATCTTTCCTTGGCCTGGTTGGCCATGGCCAGGGCCACATAACCGCCCAGAGAAATGCCCCATACCACTACCCGCTCAAGCGTCAGTCGGTCAAGCAGGTTGAACATATCTTCGGCCAGCATTTCCACGTTTACCACCTGGTCACTGGTACCGGTCGACTGCCCCATCCCCCGGAAATCAGGTACGATAAACCGCGCCTGCTTCCCCAAGGGATGTTGTTTTTGAAAAACCGTGCCGCCATTTAAAGGAAAAGCCGGCAAACACAACAGGGGGATGCCCTCCCCCCATTCTTCATAATATTGGTCGAATTGACTTCTCTTGTAATGCGCCATTTTCTTCCCACCTTGCCGGCTTTTTCAAAATCATTGGCGACTTGCCCTTGGGACCGGTTTGCCCGGTGCGGATCACAGCCCCAATAGCAGTGACAATTCCGTCACATGCTCTTGTTCATCAATAATCACATGGCGGATTTCATGTTCCAGTTTTTCCGCGGTATAGGGAAATTCTCCCCGGTTATCCATGACGAGCCGGTAGATTTTCTTATAAAAATCAATGGCTTCCTTTTCATTCCCCAGATTGATGTTGAGGATGTCATTCAATTCTTTGGCTTGATGGGTTTTCTCCATTTCCATGGTGGGTTCAGCTCCCAGATAGGTGCCGATTAGTTCCCGGAATTTGCCTTCGTGTTTTTCTTCATCCGACGCAATTTCCTGAAGACGTTCCACAATTTTTTCTGCATTCAATCCGCTGACCAATTCCGCATGGGCCAAATACTGTATCCGGGCCGCATGTTCCAGACGCAAAGCCTGGTTGAGCATATCCACCAATTCCTGATGAATCTTGTTCATTATTACACCTCCTTGGATTTTCCTGCAGGGCAGGGTTTATTGAGTAAACTTTTCCACAAGAAATGAACCTCCGCATAGCAAGCTGCCGCGGAATGATGTAAGTTAAATAGAGGTGAACATCGCTAAAACCGGATGGCGTGGCCGAGCCAAAAAATAAAATAAATCATAAGAATATGCAGTATCCACCAGGCCGGTTTGAACAATTTAACTTTATTCATGGCTGCCTCCTTTTGATCTTGTTGATACGGTTTAATTTCTTCAGGGCCACAAAACATAGCCAAGCGAATACACCACCGACAAGGCTGTCAGATGGACCCACCACCACCCCATGTTGGGATAACGCCAAAACCGGCCATGACGCATCTTGTCTTCCTGGTGATGAAAAAGGTTGAGTTCAAACAGGGCCTTGCCAAAACCAAAATTGCCGCAAAGGATAAACATATCGGGCAACAGGGTCCCGAGAAAAAGCGAATGCAGGGAAAATCCTCCCCGCCAATGGGCCAAGGAAAAATGACCCATGGTGATCAGGCCAATGATCACGAGCATGCCGTTGACCACATAGGCCAGTGCCAGGGTGCGTTTGAACCAAAAAAGAATGGGCAGGACCAGGACACTGCCGAGTCCGGCAAAAAAAGGAATCCAGTCGCTAAAATCATCGCCGGGGGTATGGATACGCCAATGAAGCAGCCATCCGCCCAGAGACAGGAAGAAAAAGCCGAGAACCAAAATAAGTTTAAGGTTTTGCTTGCTCTGCATAAAAGCGCCCCTCCTTCTCAGAAGTTTTCTATTTTCTCTCCCGAGCTCTTAAAATGCCACTATTATTTTGTTCTTGTGCACAAAGGCTATTGTTGTCGAAAAAGCACCCTCATCGTTGTCCTATCTTTAGGCGGTATTGAAAAAACGCTATTGCAGGGCACAGCCATGCCTGTACCCTGCCTCCAAACTTGGATCCAATAGCCGATTCGCAATAAAAACCATTAAATATCTTCCGCCTGGTTTGGCCGGTAGCGCTTTTTACAAATTGGCTTCAAAAGCCGCCACATCTTCATAATAGCGCCGTACGGTCCCCGCCAAGGTGGGATTGGTATAGACTTCAGGCCTGGGACTTGCAATCAGATCAGCAATCACCTGCGCCACCTCCTGGGCAGTCTGCCTGCTGGTGGCCGTGCGCGCAATGCCTGCAACGCCGGGAGGCGCACCCAAGGCATTCTTTTCAAAGTCCGTTTGGACAACACCCGGCATGACCAGACAAACATGGATATGGGGATAATCCTTTTTTAATTCCATACGCAGGTTGGCGGTCAGCGCATTAAGCGCGGCCTTGGCTGCATTATAGGCGGAGCGGTTGCTTACCAGGGGAACCCGCCCCAAAAAAGAAGAAACATTGATGATCTGGCCTTGCCCCTGGCTTTGAAAGTGAGGTATCACGGCCTGCATGCCGTAAAGCGCGGATTTAACATTAACCGCCATCATTTCGTCAAAGTCCCGCTCTTTTAGCTCCATGACACTGCGATAAATACCTTGACCGGCATTGTTGACCCATACATCAATATGCCCCAGCCGGCCAAGGGTCTGATCGCGTAAGTTTTCTATTTGGACCCGGTTGGTAACATCAGCGGGCACCACGTACGCCTTGGAACCGCATGCCTTGGCAACCTCTTCCAGGGCCGCCTGGCGCCTTGCAGCCAACACTAGATGATGGCCTTGCTGCGCCAGCAGTTCGGCCAGGGCTTCGCCGATGCCGCTGCTGGCGCCGGTAATCACTATATTTTTAGTTTTCATTTGCGTTTTTCCTCTTACACTAATCCGCCCAAGCCGGAAATCAATTTGCGCAGGGAACAGTCGTGACTGTTCCCTGCACATTATTTACGCAAAAAACGTAGATGTTAGTAATACAGAACCTAACCGCCTGCCAATCATTTATTGCTCAAACCCGCGATAGATCAAAAAGCCCTTTTCCATCACCATGAATACCAGGGATTT
>CAYVTN010000258.1:0-4710 GCA_964454395.1 uncultured bacterium
GCCCATCATTAGGCGGCATTGAGAAAAAACGCTTCAGCGAGCGTTTTTTCTCTTTAAAGCGGTTTGCTCTGCAAACCGCTGACCGCCTAAAGTTGGGTACAATACCCCATTCGCAACATGAACTAATTAATGGCTGAGTTGAAAAAAATTCTGAGATTGGCGCAGAGAAATAAGTCAGGGATAGCAGATGGTTAAGGCTGAAATCCAAAAGCAATGCGCCCAATGCCCTGCCAGTCTTCTTTGACATCAATTTTTTCAAACCCTTTTTTTTCCAGCAAATGCACTACGGACCGGGCTTGATCAAATCCTATTTCACAGCAAAAAGGAGCTTTTGATTTCAACAGGTCTTTGGCAGTATCAATCATGGTGATGATCGATTGCAGGCCATCCTTGCCGCCGTCCAGGGCACCGGCAGGTTCCCATTGCACTTCCGGCTGAAGTTGAGCCAGGTCACCGCTCTTAATATAAGGAGGGTTGGATACCACCAAATCGATTTGGCCAAACAGCCGTTGCGGCAAAGGAGCAGCCCCATGGCCTTCATAAAATTTGACATTTTTAATTTTTAGTAAGCGCCGATTTTGACGGGCCCAGTGCAAGGCTTGGACCGAACGGTCCACCGCCATTACCCTGGCCTGAGGATAGCGCAAGGCCAAATTGAGGGCCAGATTGCCCGAACCAGTGCCTAAATCAACTATCCATTTAACCTCAGCCGGCTCCAACAGTCGGCTTGCGAGCTCCAGAATGAGTTCTGTCTCAGGTCTGGGAATGAGCACGCCTGGTCCCACTTTAAGTTCCAGCTGTCCGAAATACTCGGAACCCAGCAGATATTGCAGGGGTACATGTTGACAGCGCCGGGCAATCAGGTTGAAAAAGGTTTTCCGGCCGCCATAATTCCGGTTGGAATCCGACAGAAGTTCAGCCTTGCTCAGGCCTGAGGCATGGCTTAACAATTCCAGGACTTCCCTGCGGGCCTGTTCTATCCCGGCAGCCTGCAGGCATTCCTGCCCAAACGCAAGGGCAGTGCGTACGGTTTTAATATTGACTTTCATTGCATCATAATTTAACATGGTAATAGATGGTATTTAATTTTAATAGTCTTTCCAGCCTTTTCTTCTTTTGCAACGGAATTGTATCCAAGTTATGGAAGAAGGCTTTTATGATCATAACTTTAAGACCTTATCATATTTTATGCCGTATCGGTTACAACGGTTATGGCTATTCCCCCGACTTCATCAATGAAATGACCCGTACCATCAACCTTTTAAAAAGCAGCCGTACCAAAACCATTGTGGCCAAACCGGGATTGGACAACATTTGCAAGAGTTGTCCCCATGCCGATCTGGAGTGCAATCCTGAACAATTGGGTTGGCGCGGGAAAAAACTCAATGATCTGGACAAACGCACCCTTAAAACCTTGCGGCTCAAACCAGGTCATCGTTACACCTTGCCCGAAATTGACAAACGCATCGCCGACTTATCGGAGGAAAAATTTGACGACCTTTGCCGTCATTGTGAGTGGCGGGTTTTAGGCACCTGCAAGCCTGCCTTTCTTGATCTGAAGCAACGTCTTAACAGCTAACCCAGTGGAGCTGGAAGCAAACACTTGCCGGATCTTACGGCTAGCTGTCTTTGGCGTGGGTAGGGGCGTATGTACCCTTGATTCGGGCATCAATGACAATACGCCCCTGCTTTGCGTACCATCCGCGGTACGTGTAGGGGTACGGCGTCCCAGCGTTCGCGGGACAAGCGCCGTGCCCCTACGGCTTGAATTATCTGCCCCGACCGGGTGGAGCTATTGTTATGATAGTAACGTCATCAGCTGCGCAAAAACGTAGATGTTGGAGACGCAGACTCTAACCGGGAATTCCAGATAGGTGCCTTATTATCCAGGTGAGCCTGTTTTTCATGAATAGGGTTGTGCTAAAAAGTCGATTCGGAATTTTTGATGATGGATTATGGTTCCTGCTTAATCTTGCCAAATCTTTCCTTCTCAAGCTATAATAGCGCGCTGGTAAATGCCATGACATTGTGAGGACGCGATGAAAAAAATAATCATGCTCCTGCTGGCAGGAGCAAGTCTGCTGGGGACTGCCCTGCCTTCCTGGGGCGCCAAGATGCCGATCAAGGTCGTCACCACCATTTATCCGACCTATGATTTTGTCAAGAAAGTAGGCGGCAGGGAAGTGGACGTCAAGCTGCTGTTACCGCCGGGCGTGGAGGCCCACGCTTTTAGCCCTACCCCCAAAGATATTGTGGACATTATGCGGGCTGATTTGTTTATCTACACCAGCGCCTCCATGGACCCATGGGTCCTGGACATGATGGGAAGTTTGAAAACACCCACTTTGAAAATCGTGGATCTCAGCCGCATGATCAATCCCAATGACCTGGTTGCAGAGACCGGACCTGGGGCGACCGGCGAAGATCATCACCATCTCCGGGATCCTCATTATTGGCTTGACCCCGTAATTGCCGAGCAAATGGTCGCGGCTGCGGCCAAGTTGCTGGCCCAACAGCGGCCCGGGCTCAAGGCGTATTTTGAAAAAAATGCCAAGGACACTATTGCCCGTCTGGAACAATTGGATACCAACATCCGCCAAACCCTGGCGGCCTGTCCACGGCAAACCATCGTGATTGCAGGCCACCAATTTTTTAATTATTTTGTGCGCCGTTATCATCTGAAAACCATCACGGCTTATGAAGGCTATTCTCCCAATGCCCGACCAAGTCCGGACCGCATGGTCAAGGTGGTGGAAGCCGTCAAAAAAGCGGGAATCAAGCTGATCTTTTACGAAGCTCTGACCAAACCTAAAATGGCCCGGGTCCTGGCAGAGGAAACGGGCGCCACCATCAAGCCCCTGCAGCCCTTGGCCAATTTGTCCAAAGAAGAAAGGCACGCCCATGAAGACTACCTGTCCGTGATGAGGCGGAATTTGACCTATTTAAAAGAGGCCCTGTGTGACTGAATCCGGCATTCTGCAATGTTCCCATCTTAGCATTAAATACCAGGACAGCATGGTGCTGAACGATGTGAGCGTACAAATTCCTTATGGGGAATATATAGGCATCGTTGGGCCCAATGGTTCGGGGAAAACCACTTTTATTAAGGCGCTGCTCAATCTGGTGCCCCTGGCCGGCGGCCGGATTACCCTCTTTAATACAGCCCTGGCCCAGTTTAAGGACTGGCATCGCGTGGGCTATTTGCCCCAATTTACGGTTCTGCCCAAACAGGGCTTTCCCGCCACGGTGCGTGAAATTGTAGCCACCGGACTGCTGTCCCAAAAGCGTTTCCCACGGCGCCACACCCCTGCCGACAAGCTCAAATTGGAGGCTGTGCTGGAGTTGCTGAACATTAAGGATATTGAACGCCGGCAAATCGGCCATTTGTCCGGAGGCCAGCGCCAACGGGTATTTTTGGCACGGGCCCTGGTCAATGAGCCCGGCCTGCTTATTCTGGATGAGCCCACGGTGGCGCTCGATCCAAGTGCCAGGGAAAATTTTTATCAAACCTTGCTCACGTTGAACCAGGAAAAAAAGGTGACCGTGCTGCTGGTTACCCATGACAGCGCCACCATTGGCCATTATGCCACCAAAATGATTTATCTTGACCGCCGTCTGGTTTTTTACGGGTCATTCAAGGACTTTTGTATCTCCGAGGAAATGACCGGGCTGTTTGGAGATTTTGCCCAGCACGTCATTTGTCATCAACATGAAAGTGAGCCCGGTCATGGACACTATTCTTGAAGGTCTGAAATTGGGATTTATCCAAAGGGCATTGTTAAGCGGTACTTTCATCGCCGTGTCCTGCGCCTCGTTGGGGGTATTTTTGGTTTTAAAACGGCTTTCCCTTATTGGAGAAGGGTTGTCGCATTTTACCTTTGGCACCATCGGACTGGGGCTTTTGCTGAATGTCTATCCTTTTTATGTGGCCGCGCCATTGGCTGTTCTGGCTTCCTTTTGGATTTTGCACCTGGCCGAGCACGCCAATGTTTACAGTGATGCGGCCATTGGCTTGATCTCGGCCATTGGCATTGCCTTGGGGATTCTTCTGGCCAGCAAGGCCGGCGGTTTTAATGTGGATCTGTTCAGTTACTTGTTTGGCGACATTCTGGCAGTGAGCAAAGTGGAGACCGTTTTTGCTGTGGTGTTGTCGCTGATGGTGATGATTACCATCATCTTTTTCTTTAATGAACTTTTTGCCATTACCTTTGACGAAGATTTCGCCCGGGTACAGGGGATTAAAACGAGGCGCATGGACCGGTTGCTGGTTCTGTTGACGGCCATGACCGTGATTTTAGGCATCAAGGTGGTAGGCACCATGCTGGTGGCCAGTTTAATTATTTTTCCTTCCATTTCAGCGCTGCAAATTGCCAAGGGGTTCAGCCAAGCCCTTGTCATCGCCGTATTAATCGCCATTGGGTCGGTCCTTTTCGGCATTCTCTTGGCCTTTTTGTTGGATTTTCCGGCCGGTGCGACCATTGTCATGATCAATTTTGCCTTTTTCCTGCTTATGACCTTGATCAAGACTTTCAAAGCATAGTTTGAATTATTTTTAAACTAACTTGAATATGGACCAAGCTCTCGATATATTATAAGAGTCTGTATATCTGGATTATCTACGGTTTTTGCGCAGCCATAGGCGTCCCAATTATATATTTATCCGGTCGGGATAGATAATCCAGATATACAGACTCTTATTCAGCTCCGCTG
>CAYVTN010000259.1:0-4692 GCA_964454395.1 uncultured bacterium
GGAGACGCAACATACATAAGGTTTTTAATGATTTTAAGTCCGACAGACTCCTAGTCGCGTTTATTCGGTTCCACTTCAAAAGGCAATCCCAGAAAATCAGTGCCTACCTGAATAAACAAGGAGGCCGGTTGCTTAACCGGCCGTTTAAAAAAGAGGATGCCGGTCTTGCTGTCTCCGGGCGCGATGCTGCCGGGCCAAAAGTAATTATGGGACAACGCTCCAATGGATTCGATCAGGCGATTGGCTTTTTGGATGTCACTGGCTGTTGAAGGCCGCTTGCCAAGAAGAAAATTCTCGACCTGGGCCCGCCATTGGATGGGATGCCCTTTGGCCATATACTGTTTCAACCGGGCATAGACCTTGACGATCTTCTCCTGGGGAAAATCAGCCCTGATGTTTTCCAGCAGGGCATCGATGTCTTTTTCATTTTGCGGCAGCAATTGCCTTAATTGATCAAGGTCTTCGGAAACAATCTCGTCGGCACTGACTTGACGGCAGAGCTCATGGTTGGCATCGGTCATCTGAATGAAATAAGATGTGACATCCAAGGGATTGACCAGGGCCAGATTGTCCAGCCGGATCATGACCGTGACCGGATCTTGGCGATCATCCATTTGGGCGCTGAAGGTGGCCAGCCCGACCTTGCCATTGACTTTCCACAAGGTGGCCTGCCCTGCCGGGGTCCAGGTTATAAGCCCCAGGAGCAGCATGACGGCCCATTTACTTTTTTTGATCATGGTTATAACCATAGCCGTGAGACCATAAAAATCCGGCCAGGCGCGCCAGGGGCAGTCCTACCACGTTGTAGAAGCAGCCCTCGATCGCCGTGACCCATGCGGCAGCCTGATCCTGAATGCCGTACCCGCCGGCCTTTCCTTTCCAAGTTTGGGTTTTAAGATACCGCGTAAGTTCACCGGGCAAAAAAGCGCGCAAACTCACCTTGCTGCTTTGAGCCCATTGGGTAATGTGTTTTGACCCCATTTCCAAAAGAACGACGCCTGTCACCACATGATGGTCCCTGCCGGCCAGGGCCAGCAGCATGCTTTTGGCTTGTTGTTCATCCTGCGGTTTTCCAAAAACGTTCCTGCCCTGAACCACCACCGTATCCGCCGCCAAAACACAGCCTTGCTTGACTCTTAGTCTGGCCGCCACGTCCTGCGCCTTGCCCAAGGCAGCCTGGAGCGCAAAAGGTGCAGCCGGCCAGATTGGTGTTCCTTCTTCAAAATTTGAGGGATGCACCACAAAAGACACACCGATTTGTCGCAGCAGTTGCTGCCGGCGCGGGGAAGCGGAAGCTAAGACAAGACGACGGGATAAGGACTTGGACATGGGGTTACCCGGTCACCTCAACAGACGCCGCACACCGGCAAAACGGCGCCGCCAGTATCGGTCATTGGCATTGGCAATGGTCACTTTTTTCCCCTGCGAAGGGGCGTGCACGAACCGGCCGTGGCCAAGATAAATTCCCACGTGGGAGATACGATAGCCATTGATGCGAAAGAAAAGCAGATCGGACGGTTGCTCCTGTCCCAGGGCAATGGGTTTGGAATAAGCATAGAGCCCGGCACTGGTCCGCGGCAGGCGTACGCCCATGATCCGTTTGAACACGTAATGCACCAGCCCCGAACAATCAAAGGCATTGGGCCCGCGGCCGCCGTAGCGGTAGGGCTTGCCCACCTCGGTTCTGGCCAAGTCCACGATGGCTTGGGCCGTCTCCTGATCAGGCGGCGTCACCATCAAGCTGCTGCAGCCGCCCAGCCCGATCATGATCAGCACCACGATGAATATGGCTCTTTTCTTCATGACCGGTGCTGTCCTGCTGCCATAACCTGCGCCTCCTGGGTGGAAAGCTGCGCCCTTGTCATTCGGGCGGATAGCCAGCATCTTAACATACCGGACAGACGGGCAGCAACCAGGTTATGACCATCTGGTTATGACTATCTGGTTTCCTTTTGACATGACCCTGTCGTATAATGAGCCCGTTTTTTTTTAATGCCATATCCCGGACACACCGGGATGTTTGTTAAAGGAGCTTGCCCATGAAGTCCAAACCTAACCGCTTTAAGCAACTAGTGGCCCTGATGGCCAAACTGCGCGCACCTGACGGCTGCCCCTGGGACCGGAAACAAACCCACCGCAGCCTGCGTCCATACTTGCTGGAAGAGGCCCATGAGGTGCTGGAAGCCATTGATAAAAAAGATCCGGCCCAGGTCAAGGACGAGCTGGGCGATCTGCTTTTCCAGATTATCTTTCATGCCCAAATTGCTTCGGAAGCAGGCCAGTTTGACATCGACGACGTCATCCAGGGCAGTCTGGATAAAATGACGCGCCGCCACCCCCACGTGTTCGGCAAGACACGCCTGGAAACATCAGAACAGGTTCTGGAAAATTGGGAAGAGATCAAAAAACGGGAACGCAAAGGTTCGGGCAAACGGCTTCTGGACGGTGTCCCCCGCTCCCTGCCGGCCTTGATGCGGGCCCACCGGGTGCAGTCCAAGGCCGCCCGTGTCGGTTTTCATTGGGTGCATGTGGACCAGGCCATGGCCAAGGTGGTGGAGGAAATCCAGGAATTGGAAGATGCGATCGTCAAGCAGCATTCCAAAGCCATCATGGAGGAATTAGGCGATGCTTTTTTTGCCTTGGTGAATCTGGCCCGCTATGCCGATAAGAATCCCGAGGATGCCCTGCATCAGGCGGTCACCAAATTCATCAAACGGTTTGCCAAAATAGAACAGCTGGCCAAAAAAAGCGGGCAGGCTCTGACTGATCTTAATCAATCCCGGATGCTTGAACTCTGGACCCAGGCCAAGCAGCCCCCTAAGCGTAAATCCAAGGCTGTTCCCCTTCAGCGTGGTAAATCTCCTCGCCCCCGAAAAAGACGCGTTTGACCGTCAAGTCCGGCCCGGCCAGCACCAAATCCGCCCGGCCGCCCACGGCCAATTTGCCCAGTTGCCGCTTGCCCAGCAGCTTGGCCGGATATTTGGTGGCCATGGTCAGGGCTTCCCAAAAGGTTAATGACGTCGTCTTCGCCACCTGCACCACACTGTGCCACAGGGGATAAATCCCCCCCGCCATGGCGCCATCCGACAAATAAGCCATACCGTCTTTAACCGTCAGCGCCGGTCCTTCGGCCGGGGCATGTTGGCCTTCCGGCAAGCCGGCCACCCAGCGACAATCGGAAACCAGAACGGCTTCGTGCTCACGGGCTTTTAAAAACATGGCGACTGTCTCCGGCGCCAGATGATGGCCGTCGGCAATCACTTCGGGGATCAAGCGTTTATCGGTCAAGGCCGTGCCGATCAGCCCCGGCTGGCGTTGATGAAAAGGGGCCATGGCATTGCCCAGATGGGTGACCAGCCTGGCACCCCAATCCACGGCCCTTGCCGCTTCTTCGCTGGTGGCCAGGGAATGACCGAGAGACACGATCACGCCTTCCTCCACAAACGTTTTAATGACTGCTTCCGCGCCCGGCATTTCAGGCGCCACGGTAACCACCTTCAGTTCCCCTTCAGCGGCAGCCACCATGGCCCGCACATGATCAGCGGTTAATTTATAAATATAACCTCCGTCAATGGCGCCCTTGGCCTGAGGATTGATATGCGGCCCCTCCAGGTTGAGTCCCAGGATATGGCAATTGGTCTGGCTTCGGCTGTCCTGCACCAGGTGGGCCATTTTTTTTAAATGGTCAAGATCACGAAAAAAAATGGTTGGCAGCAAGGCCGTGGTGCCGTAAGCCGCGTGATAATAGCTGGCCGCCAACAGACCACCCAGACTGTCGGGTTGGGCGCCGCCGCCGCCATGGACATGAATATCCACCAGCCCCGGGGCCACCAGGTAGCGTTTGTTGCTGACAAAATCCTTGGGGTTAAAGCGGTGGGAGACCGAAGAAGCCACAATACTTTCAATGCGTTTGCCTGAGATCACAATCAGTTTATCTTCCAGCAACTGATTGTCCAAGGCCAGGGCCCGCGCCCGGATCACACACCGTCTCATGGCTGTGCCTCCAGAATCACGGTGGCTGTGGCATAACCGTCACTGTGGGCCAGGGTGACCCAGATTTTATCCACTCCCCGCGAGGCCGCCAGCTCAGCCGCCCGGCCGCTTAACCTGATTTGAGGACAGCCGGCCCCGTTCTTACTGACCACCACCTCGATCCAGCGGATGCCCTGACTCCAGCCCGTGCCCAGGGCCTTTAAAAAAGCTTCCTTGGCGCAAAAACGCACGGCAAAATGCTGGGCCCAATGCCGCTTGGTACGGCAGTACGCTGTTTCCTCGCCGGAAAAAACCTTCTTGAGAAAAGCTTCCCCGCTGCGTTCAATGGCTTCCTTGACCCGTGCGATGGCCTGGATGTCAGTGCCAATGCCAATAATCATTAATGCCTCTTTTTCCTTCTTTAGATTGCTTGGATAAAATACCGTCTGCCATGGTATTACACGCTTAAGCCCAAGGCTTAAAGTTTACCATAGCTTCGGGTATTTGCCTTGTTTTTTAACAGTTTGTGGGAAGGGGAAAGGCACACTTGCGGGGTAACTACTCAGGTCATTTCGAACATATTGAACGTAGATAGCACACCTTGGGCCAAGTGCGCTTCCGGCTTGGCCAGCTTGGATACGCAAGGGATCTGAGTAGTTAGTTCCTGTTGCGGATAAATTTATTTTTCAGTTATGGGTCCGCAGTACATACGGTAATTAA
>CAYVTN010000260.1:0-1590 GCA_964454395.1 uncultured bacterium
CATGCGGGCCGTGCCAGCGGCCGGGGATCCAGCCATTTTTGCCCCAATGGCCATTGACCCAGGTTTTCCCTTGTTGCCTTTCCATGCGCCAGGTCCCTACGATCCATTTGCCGTGACGGTTCCAGTAGCCGGGGACCCAGACGTGGCCGCGGCGATGTCTTTTCCAAGTGCCTTTGATCCAGCGGTGGTTGTGATCATAACGGCCGGTCACCCAGATATAGCCTGCCCTGCGTGCCGGGCGCCAGTGGCCGTCAAACCAGTGGCCATGCGTATTCCAGTAACCGGGCACCCACACGTAGCCGCGGCGCAGACGGGTTGGTGTCCAGGTCCCAAATACCCATTCCCCTGCACTGTTCCAGTGACCGGGTACCCATCTGTAACCACGGCGGTGGGCCGGACGCCAGTGGCCGTCCATCCATCTGCTGCCGTACCAGAAACCAGGCACCCATACATGACCCCTGCGGCCGTGACGCCGCGGTTGCCAATAGCCCGGAATCCAGCGGCCGCTGTTGTCCCTATAACCGGTATGCCATACAAAGCCTGCTCTTACCTTCGGGCGCCAAAAGCCGGGAATGGTGATGCCATTGATGATTTTCGCCTGCATCCACACATAACCCGGTCCCGGCGCCTGCGGGGCCTGGTCGGCATCTTCATCATAATACTCATCATAATACTCATCGTCATTCTGATTACCCTGGTCGTTCTGGTAGGCATTGTCATCCACATAAGCATGAACCACCGGCAGACTTATGCCACTGCCCCACAGCAAAGCTGCGCCCAACATGATACTTAATGCTCGTTTCATTTTTCCCTCCATTGTTTTTTTGGTTTTTTACCTGAGATGACAACTGGTTTGGTTCGAGACGAGTAGGTGTTCAACGTTTGCTTTAAGAAGGATATACTCATTATTCCTGCCCTTGAATAATAAAGTGGTTGATAGACCCCTGACGTTTAAGTTGGTTCTTGCATTATCGGCCGCAACCAGAATTTTATTTAGCCGCGGTTTAGGTCGGACTTTATTTTTTCAAGACAACGAATAAAACAACATTGCATTCCCAAAGGTTATATTATAAGAAAAGCACTCCATTTTAAAAAATGTTGTCCTCACAATCAAAAGGTTTTTTCTTTTTTTAGGGCCGCCAGGAAAATGGCCACCAATTCGGGATCAAATTGCTTGCCCGCATGGGTCTTTAATTCCACGATCGCCGCGGTCAGCTCCACTGGTTCCCGGTAGCAGGTGGTGCTGGTCATGCTGTCAAAGGCTTCGGCCACGGCAATAATGCGGGAGAAAAAAGGAATGGCCTCACCCTTGAGGCCGTCCGGATACCCGGCACCATTGTACCACTCATGATGATGTTTGATGACCTTGGCGCCGTCCTTGATAAATTCAATGGCATTGACAATATTGGCGCCGATTTCAGTATGCCGGCGCAGCGTGACCCATTCCTCGGACGTCAACTGGCCTTTTCTTTTCAGAAGGCTTTCCGGGACCCCGATCATGCCGATATCATGAAGCAAGGCCAAATACTCCAATTGACGGATATCGTCCTTGGGCAGGTTCATTTCCTTGGCCATCATCAGCGCATAGCG